>NZ_BADU01000089.1:0-8037 GCF_000239875.1 Pseudoalteromonas sp. BSi20311
CAATGAATTAATTGATAAACCGGTGATCAAATATGCAAAAGAAGGAGTTGTTTTTTTTAATAAAAAAAGCAACTATTAACAAGGCGATAATAGTAAAAATATCATATAACGCCCAATCTAACAGGAAGCCATTTTGTATTGACAACCAAGTGTAAAAATAATCAGATGATGAATATGAAACCATCATAACAAATGAACTGAGTAATAAGGTAGATTCCCTTTTAATTCCAAGTGAAAAAACAAAAGCATTGAAGAAGAATGCCATTAGAAATCCCCACATCATATATGCGGATAAAGAGAATAAACCAAAAAACTCAGTTAAAAACATGCATAACCTTTAAATTACTTAGGCTTGATAGGAGGAACAACTCCACCACCACGTTGAAGATCCGTTCCACTTGCCGCAGCCATCGCCTCTTGAGAGATACTTACTGTATCAGATTGTAGGGTTTTAGGGCTAGCAGTTTGTTCCATTGCAGGCTTTAATTGTTGCGTTTTATTGTATGCTTGCATTTGTACTTGGCTGTTCGCTGAAATTTGCATGTGATTAATCCTTTTGAGTATTAAATTTTTATTATTGGCGTAAATTTAAATCACACCATCTGGAGCAGTTACTAAATAACTGCTGTAACGTATTGCCTTCGTTGGTTAATTGACTCAACAACTCGCTTCAGAATAATAAATGCAAACGATATGCCAACTTTAAATTAATAGCATGTTAATTTAAAAATTATTTTATTTTACTCAAAAAAAAACGCATCGGGGTCACCGTGCGTTTTTTATCCTAGGGATTGCTCAAGCCACGTTTTTACAAGGGATCTCCATGCTATTACTTGGCTTATTACTTGGCTTTAACATATATTCCATTGCGACTTCATCACAGTTTTCTTTACGTAAACATAACTCACAATCTTTCATGACTTTTTCAGGTAAGCTCTCTTTGTTACAGAAACTAAACCGCTGATTTTCGAAAAAGTCAGGTACACGAGTCAGAACAATGACACGATTAAGTGCCAACTTTTTAGCTTTCACTAATAAGTGTTCAACCAGTTCTCGTCCCTGCCCCGTTACTGCGCTTTTAGGATCAATGCCTAATGAACGTATTTCAGCTAATCCTGTGTCGTAAATATAAAGTGAAGCACAACCCGATACCTGACCGTCTATCTCGGTTACAGCAAACTCATTAATTGAGTGCACCATATCACTTTTAGCTCGCGGTAAATTTTCGCCGACTGTTGCCCAGTGCTGTACGAGTTTAGCAATTGCTTCTACGTCATCTAAGTTGGCATCACGAACCGTTATTTGCTGTTTTTTTTTCGCGTCTTTCACCGCTTTACTTACTTGCTCTAATGATGTACCGCCAAGCGCTTGGCGTGCTTTAATACAGGCATCAATTTCAAGTACCGGATACACGTCATCTTCAAACACTGGATTTACTGATTTATACTGCTCTAGTGAAAGCTCCTCTAACGTTTTACCTTCACTAATAGCTAATTGTACCAACACCCCAACAATATGATGCCCTTCTCTGAACGGTACACCTTTAGCCACTAAATAATCAGCAAGTTCGGTTGCATTCGCGTGGCCACCTTTTGCCGCTGCAAGGGTTTTATCTGCTTTAACTTTTATACCTTTAATACACGCTTGTGCCATATGAATACACGCAAGCCATGTTGGCATGGCATCAAAAATGCCTTCTTTGTCTTCTTGCATGTCTTTATTGTAGGCAAGCGGTAGTGCTTTTAAGGTCATCATCATTGCGCTAAACGCACCAAACACCCGGCCAGTTTTACCACGAATTAGCTCTAATGCATCTGGGTTCTTTTTCTGCGGCATCAAAGATGAGCCCGATGTAACATTATCAGCCAGTTCGATAAACCCAGCTTCTCCTGAGTTATAAAAAATTAAGTCTTCAGACATACGCGATAAGTGGATCATAGAGATAGACGCGCAGCTTAATAGCTCAACCACAAAGTCACGATCAGATACACCATCAAGGCTGTTTTTAGTCGCGCCAGTAAATCCTAGCCCTTGTGCAAGTGCATGGCGGTCAATCGGGTATGCAGTGCCTGCAAGAGCGCCACTGCCGAGTGGGCAGTAGTTCATTCTTGCTTGGGCATCTTGTAATCGGCTTTCATCACGCTCTAACATTTCTACATAAGCCATACACCAATGGCTAAATAACACCGGTTGTGCACGTTGTAAGTGGGTATAACCTGGTAATATTGTGCCAAGCTCACGTTCAGCTAAGCCAATAAACTCTGCTTTAAGTTGCGCAATCGCTTTTAAAATATGATCGGCGGTATCGCGGCACCAGAGTCTAAAGTCGGTAGCAACTTGGTCGTTACGGCTTCGGCCTGTGTGTAACTTTTTAGCTAAATCACCTACTTTTTCAATTAGTGCAGCTTCAACATGCGAGTGAATATCCTCTGCACCTGAGGTAGCTACAGCCATTGGGTCTGCTTTTACCTCTTCAAGTAACTCATAAAGTGCCGATACCAGCTTTTTGTGCTCATCACTAGATAACACATTCACTTGTTCTAGTGCGCCAGCCCATGCAACAGAGCCAATAATATCTTGCTCTGCTAATTGATAATCGAAGGGAAGTGAATCGTTAAACTGTTTAAACGCTTCATCTGGACCCGTAGAAAAACGTCCGCCCCATAATGCCATGAAATCTCTCCAAACCCGATAATAGCCCCTTAATTCCAAGGGGCATAAAAAATTACTTTTTAGCTAATGCTGAAATTCTGCTTGATAGCGAGAATAAACGAATAAAGCCTTCTGCGTGCGATTGGTCATAAACATCGTCTTCACCAAAGGTAGCAAAATCTTCGCTATATAAACTGTTAGGTGATTTTTTCTGAACCCCTGTCACTTGGCCTTTATAAAGCTTAAGTACCACTTCGCCCGTTGCTAACGTAGAAAGCGCTTCTGCACCGGCTAAAATAGAATCTTTTAGCGGCGTAAACCAACGACCGTCATAGACTAAGTGTGAAAATTCACCACCGAGTACTTCTTTCCATTTACGGCTCGCTTTATCAAGTACGAGCTCATCAATTGCTTGAAGCGCTGCCATGATCACAGTACCGCCTGGCGTTTCATAACAACCACGCGATTTCATGCCAACTAAACGGTTTTCTACAATATCGACACGGCCCACACCATGAGGTGATGCAATATCGTTTAATTTAACTAAACAATCATAAGGTTTAAGCTCTTCGCCATTTACAGCAACTACTTCACCTTCAACAACCGATAAAGTGACGTGTTCAGCTTTATCAGGTGCTTGCTCTGGTGAGTTAGTCCAGGTCCATACCTGCTCACTTGGTTCACACCAAGGGTCTTCAAGTTCACCGCCTTCGTGAGAAATATGCCATGCGTTAGCATCACGACTGTAAATTTTAGTTGCTGACGCAGAACATGGAATGTCACGTTCAGCTAGGTAATCAAGCAATGATTCACGGCTTGATAAATCCCACTCACGCCATGGCGCAATCACTTTTAAATCAGGTGCGAGTGCGGCAAAACATGACTCAAAACGTACTTGGTCGTTACCTTTACCCGTACAGCCATGAGAAAGTGCATCGGCACCTACTTTACGTGCAATTTCAACTTGCGCTTTAGCAATGATTGGACGCGCCATAGAAGTACCAAGTAAATAAGTCCCTTCATATATAGAACCCGTTTTAAGGGTTGGGTAAATATAATCGCTTACCATCTCATCTTTTAAATCAACCACGTAACACTCAGATGCACCAGACGCTATAGCTTTAGCTTCTACGCCTTCAAGTTCTTCAGCGCCTTGGCCAACATCGGCAACAAAGGCAATAACTTCACAGCCGTAGTTCTCTTTTAACCATGGCACGATAGCCGATGTATCAAGACCACCAGAATAGGCTAAAACGACTTTTTTAATTGAACTCATAGGTGTTCCTTAACAAAATTTGGATTTAACAATGTAACTAATAGCGCATTTTGCGCATGCATGCGGTTTTCTGCTTGCTGTATAATTTTTGATGCAGGGCCATCCATTACCTCAGAGGTAATTTCAAACTCACGGTGTGCCGGTTGGCAATGTAATACCGTAGTTGCACCGGTTTTTTCTAACAATGCCTGATTTAATTGATAAGGCATGTATTTTTCTTTTACTTGCTCAAGCGGTGTAGTGTCTCCCATAGAAACCCAGGTATCAGCGTAAACAACATTAGCGCCTACTGCAGCCTCAACCCTGTCACTTACCATTACAGAAGCGCCATTCATCGCTGCTATTTGCTCTGCTTTTTTAAGTACTTGCGAATCAGGTGAGCTGCCTTTTGGTGTTACAGCGACAAAGTCTGTTCCTAAAGTAGCGGCTAATAGCATTAATGAGTGCGTTACATTATTGCCCTCACCTAGGTAGGCAAGCTTTAACTGGCTAACATCACCATGTACTTCTTGTAGCGTTAAAAAATCAGCTAATGCTTGGCATGGGTGATATAAATCACACAAACTGTTAATCACAGGAACGGATGAATACTCACCGAGTGTCGTTAACGTACTGTGCTGATTAACCCGCGCAACAATCCCGTCTGCCCAAGTCGAAATATTTAAGGCAAAATCTTTTATTGATTCGCGGGCGCCCATCGCGCCGTTTTGTTGATCAAGATAAACCGCATGACCGCCTAAACGGTTTATACCAATATCAAACGATAAACGCGTACGTAAACTTTGCTTTTCGAACAGAGTAACCACTGACTTACCAGCTAGCACTTGGCTATACTTTGCAGGGCTTTCTTTAATATCTTGCGCTAATTTTAATAAATTTAGTGCGCCTTGTTGGTCTAATTCTAGACCCGTTAAAAAATCTTTAAACATGTTCAACCTATGGTGTTACTTTAGTTCCGACATGCTCGCCTTGCAGCAAAGCAGTTAAGTTTTCTGGCTTTTGCCAGCTGGAAATGTACACACCGCGTCGTAAATGTTGGGCAGCGTGAAGACTGGTCTTAACTTTGACCTCCATCCCGCCCACAATTACTCCCTCTGCAATTAAAGTATCAATGTGTTTTGTGTCAAGTTGATGTAAAGGCTGCTTATTGGCATCAAGTACCGCCTCTACGTCCGTCATAAAAATAAGTTCTGCATTTAAATTATTTGCCATTGCGGCGGCTGCTTCATCGGCATTAACGTTGTATAACAAGCCCTGCTCATCAAAGCCGATAGAACTGATGATTGGTAACCGGCCAGCACTGAGTAAATCATTAATAATAGAATCAGCATTGTTGTGACATTGACCTACTTGACCCAATGCTTTTAATTTTTGCGAGGCGGTGATCCCTGCTTCATATAAACTTAACCCCACCGGCTTATGACCAACACTAATTGCTTGCGCCATGAGTTGTTTGTTTGCCGCACCCGCAAGGGCTCCAACAATATAAGGCATCTGTTCTTTAGGGCTAATACGTAAACCTTGGTGTTTAGCACTGGCAAAACCAGCCTCTTTTAACCAGCTATCAACTAATGAGCCACCACCATGCACAATCACAAACTGAGCATCATGTTGCTCATTAAGAACCTCAAAAAGCGCTTTAGCGGCATTTTCAGTATTGAGTACTGCGCCACCGAGTTTGATAACCCACGTTTTACTGCTCATCTAAACGCTCCTACTAAGCCTGTAGTGTGAGGCAAACCCATTGATAAATTAATACATTGCAAAGCCTGACCAGCTGCCCCTTTTAATAAGTTGTCAATTGCTGCCATTACTATTAACTGTGAGCCTTGCTGCTGCCACGCAATATCTACATAAGGTTGTTTGGCCACCCCTTTAATCGAAGGGATTTTGCTGCCAAGCAAACGAATTAATGGCTCATCCGCTAAGACTTGATACGCTTTAGCTACTTGCTCACTGGTCACACCCGGCTTTAATTGCACATAAATAGTTTCTAAAATACCGCGCGGGAAATTACCTAAATGAGGAGTAAATAACACCTCATGACATAGGTGCTGTTGTATTTCAGGCCCATGACGGTGATTAAACAAACCATAGGGTGCAAGTGATACCTCACAAAAATGCGTACCGATGCTGGCTTTTCGCCCTGCGCCAGTTACGCCAGAAACCGCATTAATAATAATTTTTTCATCACTCAACAAGCACGCTTGTTGCAGAGGCTTTAATGCATTTAATGCAGCCGTTGGATAGCAGCCAGCAACAGCAATTAACTGAGCATCAGTAATGGCTTTACTATTCCATTCAGCAAGACCATAAGCCGCTTGATTAAGTAGTTCTGGATGTTGGTGTTCAAAGCCATAATAAGTAACGTAATCATCATTACTTGCAAGACGATAGCCACCAGAAAGGTCAAATACCTTTTTGCCCATCGCTAAAAACTGAGGCGCTAAATCCACACTTACTTTATGATCGGTGCACAGACAAACGTAATCTGCTGAATGAGTGATATCAGCAAGTGCATGTTCATTTAGTGGCTGCAAAGGTAAATCAAGTAACCCTAAATGCTCAGGATACAATTCACTAAGCAATTTATGTTTATCTAAACTTTGCGCTGATACATAACAGCCAGTTAGTGAAAGCGTTGGATGTTTTGCTACTAAGCTAGCCAGTTCTGCGCCGCTGTAACCGCTGGCACCTATAATTACTACGTTCATTATTTACTCTTTATCTAAAATTAGTGACCACATTCCATGTTGTTTGTTTACACTAGGGTCTAACCCAGCCAAACAGATTAAATTTATGAGTGATAACTATCGTCGTATTATTTTCATGGCGTAACTTTAATATATTTATGCTTAAAAAGTGAATTGATATTCATCATAAATACTTTTATATTGTTATGCAATTAAAATGAATACTTATTTTGGTAATTTTTTATGTCTCTGCCGTCATTTATTTCGATGTACCAGCAATTGATTGCTGCCCCCTCTATCAGTGCCATTGAAGATCATTTATGCATGAGTAATAAAAGTGTCATTGAATTGCTAGCGCAATGGTGTGAAAGCTTAGGTTTTAACTGTGAAATAATAGAGTTAGAAGGCAACAAAGGTCGCTACAACTTATTAGCAAAACGTGGTCAAGGCGACGGCGGTTTAATGCTAGCAGGCCACACTGATACAGTGCCATTTGATGATAGTCGTTGGAATCACAACCCATTTAAATTAACCGAGCTAGATAATAAATTATATGGCTTAGGTAGCATTGATATGAAAGGTTTTTTTGCTTTTGTACTGCAGGCTATTAGCGAGCTTGATGAAAAGCAACAAACACAACCAATTTTAATATTAGCCACCGCAGACGAAGAAACCACTATGGCTGGCGCACAACAAATCTGTAAGCACCCAAATTTAAAGCCAAGTCGCTGTATTATTGGTGAACCTACTGATATGACTCCGGTATTTACTCATAAAGGTCATATGAGTACAGCAATAAGAGTTGTCGGCCGTTCAGGACATAGCTCAGATCCCGAACGGGGTCTTAACGCCATCGAAGTGATGCATAAAGTGATTACAAAATTGCTAATCTTAAAAGAACAACTTAAGAATAAATATTCAATAAATCACTTTGAAATTCCTCACCCAACGCTCAATTTAGGTAATATTCATGGGGGCGATAATGCAAATCGGATTTGCGGTTGCTGTGAAATGCACATTGATATGCGCCCTCTTCCTGGCTTAAGTGTACAAGAGCTACAAGCATTGCTGCTTGATGCAACCTACGATATAAATCAGCAATACCCTAATTCGGTCAGTGTGATTGATTTACATGAGCCAATTCCAGCATTTACAGGAAGCACAGACAGCGCGTTAGTTAAACTAGCCGAAAATATAGCAGGGCAAAAAGCAGTGGCTGTTAATTACTGTACTGAGGCACCATTTATACAACAACTGGGTTGTGAAACCATCGTCATGGGACCGGGTTCAATTAACCAAGCGCATCAGCCCGATGAATATTTAGCGATGGAAAAAATAAAGCCTTCGCAACAAATTATCAGCAACCTCATAAAGGCGAGTTGCTTTTAATCAGTAACAAAAAAGACGCTATTAAGC
>NZ_BADU01000088.1:0-84726 GCF_000239875.1 Pseudoalteromonas sp. BSi20311
GAGGCTTTATTTGTTTTACTTAGTGATTAACCGTTTACAACTTCACTCACTGCTTTTTCAAAGCGAGCTAAGCCTTCTTTAATATCCTCAAATGGGATCACTAATGAAGGCGTAAAGCGGATAACGTTCATTCCGGCTACTAAATTCATTAAACCGTTGTTAGCACTTGCGACTAAAAAGTCGCGAGCACGGCCTTCAAATTTCTCATTTAATACCGCACCAATCAGTAAGCCTTTACCACGGATTTCACTAAATACATGGTATTTTTCGTTAATGGCATTTAGACCATCACGGAACATTTGCTCACGCTCTTTTACACCATTTAAAACCACAGGAGTATTTACTGTATCAAATGCCGCTTCTGCAACAGCACATGCTAATGGGTTACCACCGTAGGTAGAACCATGAGTCCCTATTTTTAGGTGTGCTGCAATTTCAGTCGTGGTGATCATAGCGCCAATTGGGAACCCGCCACCTAATGCTTTAGCCGTTGTTAAAATGTCAGGAATAACATCTAGGCCTTCGTATGCGTATAAATGACCTGTACGGCCAACGCCAGTTTGCACTTCATCAAAAATAAGCAGTGCGTTGTGTTTAGTACACAGCTCACGTACTTTTTGTGCAAATTCATTGGTTGGTGGCACAATACCACCTTCACCTTGTAATGGCTCCATCATTACCGCACAAGTATCATCACCAATTAAGGCTTCAAAAGCGGCAATATCATTGTAATCACAATGAACAATATCAGCAGGTTTTGGACCAAAACCATCAGAGTAAGCGGCTTGGCCACCCACTGTTACAGTGAAAAAAGTACGGCCATGAAAGCCTTTATTAAAAGCAATAATTTTAGATTTTTCAGCGCCAAATTTGTCCAGTGCAAAGCGACGCGCTAATTTTAAAGCTGCTTCGTTTGCTTCAGCCCCTGAGTTTGCAAAGTAAACTTTTTCAGCAAAGGTCGCATCAACCATTTTTTTAGCTAAACGAAGTGCGGGCTCATTGGTCATTACATTTGCTAAGTGCCAAATTTTCTCACCTTGCTCTTTAAGTGCGGCTACTAATGCAGGGTGGCAATGACCTAAACAATTAACCGCAATACCACCGGCAAAATCGATAAATTCGTTATTATTTTGATCCCACACGCGTGAGCCTTCACCACGAACGGGAATAACTGCTGATGGGTTGTAGTTAGGGACCATTACGTCGTTAAATAAATCTCTGGTTACTTGCATTTTTACACCTAAATTAATCACTTAAAAAATACGTTGCTGAAAAAAACGATAAGCACAGGCTTATTCAGCAATACAATGCGTTTTACTTGTTAAAAAAGTCATTATCAAAGGTTATGAATTAAATTTGCAGTGCTATTTTGTGAAAAATGATTAGAATAATAGCCAAATTAACGAAATTTATTAGCATTATGATAACTCCCCAAGACGAAAAGCTACTGTCTGTACTAAAAACGAACGCTCGTGCGAGTATTTCTGACTTGGCAAGGCATTTAAATTTATCCCGCTCAACAGTGCAAAGCCGTATGCTTAAGTTAGAGCAAAATGGGGTAATTAAAGGGTATAACGTTGACTTTGGAGATGACTTTTTAAATAGCTTAGTTTCTGCACATGTTTCTATAAAGGTTAAACAAAAACTAACCACTAAAACCAACGTGGAGTTAAAGCAAATAGATGCTATATCGCAGTTGTATGCAATTAGTGGTGAGTTTGATTTAATTGCCATTGTTGAGGCTCAAAATCTTGAGCAGCTGAGCCACTTGCTGGATGATATTGGTAACTTAGATGGGGTAGAGCGTACCCGTTCATCGGTTATTTTAGAGACTAAATTTAAGCGTTAATTCGATTTATTTAGTACATTCAGTGAGCATTAATTATTTGCATTTAAGCTAACTTGATTGTAGTCTACTTGATATTAGGAACAAGGAATGTTTTTAACCAAATCAATAGGCTTATTGCCCTGCATTTGTTGCAATCTTCCAGTACTTAATAAATCTCATCAATACAGTTATTAATCTTATTAGCATTGGCTAATAAGGTGTGAGTGAAATAGGACGTTTTTGGCACCACTGGGCTAAGACTTTACAAGGAAATGTTATGAAATACACAACAATGGCTGCTGTGGCATTATTAATAGGTGGCTCATATTTAAGTGCAAAAGCGACTTTATTTGACCCTGCACAGAGCATAACGGTTGAAACTTACAGCGATATATTCTTCAAATTAGAATCCTCTCCTGTCAGCATTAATGAAATTATTACTGGGGCGAGTCAATTTGCCGATAGCTTGTGTGATGAAAGCATCTACCAAGAAGTAATTGGCGAATCGGTAAACTCATGTAAGCAAAAATTCAAACAATCTCAAGCACAATGTGCTGAGTTTATAATAAAAAATAATGAGCCTATGTACACTGATAAAGTGGCTATAACACAGCTCTCTGAGAAGTTTATTAATTGCATGACCAATAGCTAAAATAGCACTTACAGTTCTTAATCTATTAAAATGCGGCTCCTAAACTGGATGAGCATTGATGCTTTAATTTTTATTTAGCATATTCCACTGCGTGGTCTATGCTAAATTTTATTAATGCTCAAACGCCCAGTTTGCTTTAGGGAGTACAATGCAAGAAAATTTACTGAATTCAGTCATCAAAATAACAAAAAATAGAGATGTAGATTCTCTTGAATATAGTTTGATATCGACCATCCAAGAATTTATAGGCTGTAAAGAAGTCTCAGTTTATAAAGATATAGAAGTTCAAGGCCAACTGACTATTGAGCAAAGTCTTTGCTTAAAAGTCACGGGTGAAAAGCAATTCGAGTGGGTACAACGACAAATTGTTGCACAGCCTGAGGATGAACTTCTATCGTGTTTACGTTCTGCCTGTATTATTACTGTTCAGTCTGCCGATGGAATTGAACGCCGTTGGCTCCCCATTACCCGCCAAGAAAAAACAGTTGCCGCAATTTTTGTGGTTTCAAATAGTTTAGATAGTTCAGCTCAGGTAATATTGAACGCTTTTTGTCGTATTTTTGAAAACTATTTAGTGATTCTTCATGAAAATGAAAGAGATAAATTAACAGGGCTGTTAAATAGACAAACATTTGAGAAAAAAATAAAACAGCTGATTGAAAAGCAAGTATTAAAAGTACATGGATCAGTCCGAGAGGAAGAAAAAAGACGGCCAAAACAGGCATCAACATCTTGGCTGGCTATTTTAGATATCGATCACTTTAAAAATATAAACGACAAGTATGGTCATATCTGTGGCGATGAAGTACTGCTGATATTAGCGCAAAAAATGCGTCATTTTTTTCGTGCAACAGATTTAATTTTTCGCTTTGGTGGGGAAGAGTTTGTGATTGTTTTTGAGCCCACAGATGCAGAGTCTATTAGTAATAAAATGGCTGAATTTCTTCAGCTTGTCAGAAATACATCGTTTCCTTTTGTTGAAAATATGACCATCAGTGCTGGTTTAGCACGTATCAGTCCTTATGATTTTCCCATCACCGTGCTAGAGAGCGCTGATAAAGCACTTTATTATGCGAAAAATAATGGCCGAGATAAATATTGTATCTATGAAGATTTGCTTGCCGAGAACTTAATAAATGTACAAGTTAATTCTTCAGAGATAGATCTATTTTAAGTTACTGCGGTTGAGTATGATTTCGCTGCACTTTTACTTTAGACACTTGGTCGAGCTTTAAAAAATAAACATTACCACCAATGCCTTTAAATTCCTCATCAGTGAAGGCGATTGTATTATCATCATAAAAGGTGATCGCTTCTTTTTGAGTCACAATACCAAGATCGATTTTATAAACATCGCCAGAGAAAAATTTATCCCCTTTAAAGTTTTCAAACAGCCAAATGCTGGTTGAATCTAGTAGTGCTAGTTTTTTTCTATCTGGGCTGAGCGCTGCAGAGGTGATCCAGCATAGCTTTTCCATAGTGGTGCAGGTTTTAAACGAGTCTATCAGCTGGGCGTCAAAATTTGCTGCGTGATCGCCTACTTTATAAACGTTAGTAATACCATCGAATGGCTCTGTACGATTTTTAGTAAATAAATATAAATGCCGACCATAAGCCACAAAAGCTTCTAAGTCGTAATTACGTTGTTCAGGCTGTATTGGGCTGCCGTCTAATTCTGGATAAGTGAACTTGATAATTTCAGCTTCGGTGGTATTTGTTTTGATATCAATAGGGTTTTCTATTTTATAAATGGTTAGCCACTTACGTTCATTTTTATTATTGCCAAAGTCGCCTAAGAAAAAATGACCAAACTTATTTTGCGTCATGTCCTCCCAATCAATGTTTTTTGCGTTGCTGACTAAAATTTCTTTAGCAATAGAGCCGTCTTTATTTAGACGATAAAGCTTTGGCTCATCACCGCTGTCGTTAATAGCCCACAGACGTTTATATTTATCAAACTCAATGCCTGAAATTTCTTTTAGCTTTGGGTCTACAGAAACTAGTTTTTTACTATATAGTGTATAAATTGAACTGCCAACAACAGCGATGATGGTAATAAAAACAATAACAGAGGTAATAAGAATGCTTTTTTTAATCATAGTCTTTAAATATTCATCGCATTGGCTAGTTAGATAATTATTATCGCTGATGATGTTGTTAAGCTAAAGGTTTTTATAACCTCAGTGCAGTAATAAAAATAATAACGCGTGTATTGTAGTTAAAGTAATGTAATTGGGTGTAGTTGGTTTAATAATTGCTCAGTAGAGTAGCTTACCTAAAAACCTGTTTAAATGGTTAAAAACTGCACCAATCTGGTGCGGTAAAATAAATACCGCACTGTAATAATGCGTAAATAAAGTTTTGCTTAACTTTAAGCTTGTTTTTATGTGAATGAATGGATTCCACATCGCCTATTTAAGCTGTTTGGCCTGTGGCAAAGATGAATAACCCTTACGGTTTAGTTGGAGCCTGTTATGTTGAATAAACGCTTTTTTAAAACAAAAAATGAAGCAGAAGTCACGTTTGAATTTTCTCACCCTGATGCTGATAATGTCTGTTTACTTGGGGAGTTTAATGATTGGCAGCCCATGCCGATGAAACTCAATAAGAAGCTGGGTGTGTTTAAATGTAAACAACGTTTGCCTGTTGATAAAGAGTTTCATTTTCGTTATTTAATTAATGGTAAGCAGTGGGATAATGATCATCATGCTGATGGCTATAGCGCCAATAATTTTGGTACAGAAAATAGTATAGTAAATACACAGCGCATTAATTAAGGTTGGTGAATGGACGCACTATCGCAATTATTTTATTTGCATGGAATAGGCTATGAGTACACTAAATATACGGGCGAACACGTTGTTTTTAGTGAACAAACTCGCAAGTTAGCGCTGCAGTGCTGTGGCGTTGACACCAATGATACTGGGCTCATAGAACAGTTAAATTATCAATTAGATGCGGCTACTTGGTTAACGCTTACACCGGCTATTAGCTTAGTAAATCAGCTGAGCAATGTGCTAAAAGTACGTATTAAAGAAACCGACGCGCACCAAAGAATTACGCTTAATATAGCGGCATTAAATATAAAGCTGCAATTTGATCAAATTGCTCACTATGCACCATTAGGTGAATATTTTTTAAATGGCTGTCGCTATATTGAAATAGCACTACCACTTACCCATTTACCTACGGGTTATTATGATGCGTTGCTAACCATGGGTGAACAATCAGCAAGTACACAAATTTGGTCTATACCAGAAAAGGCGTATCAAATTGCGGATAAAAAACGCTTTGGCTTATCAATTCAGTTATATACATTAAAAAACCAAGCTGGAATGGGGATTGGCGACTTTAATGATTTACTAGAATTAACCACGCTGTGTGCAAAACAAAAAATGGATTATATTTTACTTAATCCACTGCACTTATTATTTGCAGATAATCCAGAGTGCGCTAGTCCCTATAATCCAAGTAACCGCGCCTTACTTAACCCATTATATATAGCAATCAACTTATCGCCCGATAGTATTAACAACCCCGCATTAAACGATTATTTATCCTCTTGCTGCTTAACGTCGCAAAGCGAGCAAGATGTAACATTTATTGATTATAAATCGGTTACTGAGCATAAATATAATGCCTTTAAATTACTTTTTGTGCAGTTTCAACAACAGGGTAGTCAAGCTCGGCAAGACGAGTTTACTGCCTTTTGTAAACAGCACAGTGATGTACTTGCTATGCTAGAAACCACAGAACCGACATTCGACTATTACCTGCAATGGCAAGCACATAGCCAACTCGCACGATGCCAACAGCATTGTATTGACCAAGGCATGGCGATTGGTTTGATTAACGACTTAGCGGTGGGTTGTGCCAAAGAGGGCAGTGAATTTAAACACCAACAGGCGTTGTTTAGCCAAGATGCGACTGTGGGAGCTCCTCCGGACCCTTGGGCTGAGAGTGGTCAAAATTGGGGGTTGCCAGCAATAAATCCTCAGCGACTTGCTGACAATAACTATCAGTTTTACCGCTCACTGATACGCACCAATATGGAGTCTGTGGGTGGATTACGCATAGATCATGTTATGGCAATTAGGCGTTTATGGTGGTGTTTTAACAATAATAATAACCAAGATGGTTGCTATGTTTACTACCCATTCGAGCATTTGTTAGCTATTTTGAAAATTGAATCTCACCTTAATCAGGCCGTCGTGATAGGTGAAGATTTAGGAGTTGTGCCGCTGGAGGTAAAAGAAGCGCTGGTGAGCAGCGGTATTTTTTCAAACAGCTTATTTTATTTTGAAAAACAACAAAATGATGAATTTGTTCATCGCGATGATCTTAGCGAACAATGCCTGCTGATGATTGCCAATCATGATGTACCACCATTTGTTGGCTGGTGGCAGCATAGCGATTTGAACCTCAAACAACAGTACCAACTGATTGATGCTGTTGAATATCAGCAACTAGTGCAGCAACGTCAACAAGAGCAGCAGCGACTTCTCGGTTTTATTAATACACAAGACACACATTCTGATATGTCATTAAGCACCGATGCTTTTGCTGTTTATAGTGCGCTGGCTTTGTGTTTAGCAAAGTCGCCGTCGCGATTATTTGCTTTACAAATTGATGACTTAGACAAGCAACGCTACCCAGTTAATATTCCTGGCACAGATAAAGAGTACCCCAATTGGCGACGGGTGTTAACACATACTTGCAAGGATATTTTTACTGATAATGCGTCACTTTTGACTGCAATACATTCAATAAGGAATGAGTAAATGGGCAGTATTAAAAATATGAAATCAGCGCCTTTGGCTGATTATGACGCACAAGTCACGGCGCTCGCCGCAGGGCGATTTAAAGACCCGTTTAGTTTTTTAGGGGCGCACAGCACACAAAGTGGCATAGAAATACGAGTGTATTTGCCAGCAGCACTGCAGGTTGAACTGTTAATTGATGGTCAAGCCGTTAGCACATTACGCTATAAACAAAGTGATTTATTTATAGCTGAGTTATCAAGCATGCCTAGCAATGTTTACCAGTGCCATGTTCGTTACGAAAACAATAATATTACTTTTTACGATGAATACAGTTTTAGTAGTACGCTTGATGAGCAAGCGATGTACCTGTTTAACGAAGGGAGTCTTGAGCATGCATATGCGCACTTAGGTGCGCAATTTATTACTCAACAGGGCGTAGACGGTGTTCGTTTTTGTGTGTGGGCACCAAATGCCGCCAGTGTCTCAGTGATTGGCGAATTTAACTTTTGGCAGGCCAATCGTCACTTCATGCGGTTTCATCCTGCCAGTGGAGTGTGGGAGTTATTTATCCCGGGGTTATGCGCCGATATGTGCTATAAATTTGCCATCACCACACTTAGTGGTGAAGTTTTAGATAAAGCCGATCCATTTGCGTTCAAAATGCAGCAAGCGCCGGGCACGGCAAGTATATTACAGTACAAGCCTGCCCCTATTAAGCTCAGTGAACAAGCGATTATAAATAGACAAAAGCGCAATCATATTGATGCCGCTATTAGTATTTATGAAGTGCACTTAGGCTCATGGCAACGCGCTGAACATAATCGTTACTTAAACTACACTGAGCTGGCAGATAAGCTTGTAAGTTACGTGACGGATATGGGGTTTACTCACTTACAACTTATGCCTATTAGTGAATACCCGTTTGATGGCTCATGGGGGTATCAGCCGGTAGGCTTGTTTGCACCAACAAGTCGCTTTGGTGATTACAACAGCTTTAAATACTTAGTTGAGCAATGCCATAAAGCCAATATCGGTATTTTACTCGATTGGGTGCCGGGGCACTTTCCAAGCGACCCTCATGGGTTACATTGTTTTGATGGCACCCATTTATATGAACATGCTGATATGCGTCAAGGGTTTCACCCTGATTGGAATACCTATATTTATAATTATGATCGCCCTGAAGTTAAAAGCTTTTTAATATCGAATGCGATGTATTGGCTTAGTCAATTTGGCATAGATGGACTGCGAGTAGATGCAGTGGCGTCTATGTTGTATCTTGATTACAGCCGAAAAGAAGGGCAATGGGTGGCTAATTGCTATGGCGGCAGAGAAAATTTAGGGGCGATAGAGTGCCTTAAACAAGTGAACATGCGCAGTTATAAAAATAACCCCGGTATTATGATGGTGGCAGAAGAGTCAACGGCGTGGCCAGGGGTGACGCAAAGTGTTGAGCACAATGGTTTGGGCTTTGGTTATAAATGGAATATGGGCTGGATGAACGACAGCCTGCATTACATGCAGCAAGACCCACTATTTAGGAAATACCACCACCATAAAATGACATTTTCTATGGTGTATGCCTTTAGTGAAAATTACATTTTACCACTCAGTCATGATGAAGTCGTTCACGGCAAAGGCTCACTACTGAACAAAATGCCTGGTGACGACTGGCAACAATTTGCTAATTTACGGGCTTATTATGCGTTTATGTGGGCGCATCCAGGAAAAAAACTACTGTTTATGGGCGCCGAAATAGCACAGCGAAAAGAGTGGGATCATGACCATTCAATAGATTGGCACTTGCTTGAACACCAAAGCCATCAAGGTGTTCAAGATACGGTTAAACGCCTTAATCATGTGTATCAAGCCCATCCAGCACTTTATGAGCTTGATAGTTGTGCTACTGGTTTTTCATGGATAGATAATAATAACAATCAGCAAAGTATATTTAGCTTTATTCGTTATGCCAAAAGTGCTGACGATTTTATGGTTATTGTCGCTAATTTTACCCCTACAGCATATCAACACTTTACTTTAGGCGTGCCTGCTAAAGGCAGCTATAAGGTGATATTTAATACTGATGAGTCATGTTTTTTTGGCTCAGGCTGCAATGTCACTGATGAACCAAATCAACTTATTCATTCAATTGAACAACCAAGTCATGGCTTTGATCACAGTATTACATTACACATGGGTGGCTTAACCACGATTTATTTGCAAAAGGTGAATGATGAGTAATTGCTTTGAGGTTACCCATGGTGCACCTTTGCCACTGGGTTCGACTGTACAAAACAACGGTGTCAACTTTGCCTTATACGCTCCAAATGCAAGCCAAGCTTTTGTTTGTTTATTCGATAAAAGTGGCCATACAGAAATATTAAAAATAGCGATGAATATTAACGAAGGCGGGGTGTGGAGTATTCATGTTGCGCCACTTAGCACTGGCGCACTATATGGCTTTAGGGTTGATGGGGAATATAACCATGAAAAGGGCATGTTATTCAATGAACATAAGTTGCTGATTGACCCATATGCAAAAGACTTATTTAACGAATTTACTTGGAGCGAGCGCCATTACGGGCAAATGCCAATAGGCACTAAAAGCATGGTCAATAATGCGATAGATATGCCTAAATCTAAAGTAACGACACCGGTTGCCTATACTAATAATAAGCCGCAGCACAGCTGGGCCAATACGGTTATTTATGAGTGCCATGTAAAAGGTGCTACGTGTCGCCACCCGGATATTCCAAAAACACAGCAAGGTACGTTTTTAGGCTTAAGCCATCCACGCTTTATTGAGCATTTAAAAAGTTTAGGGGTGACCGCTATTGAACTTTTGCCTGTACATGCGTTTATAAGTGAACAGTTTTTAATTACTAAAGGTCTGCAAAATTACTGGGGCTACAATAGCATCAATTTTTTTACTCCACACAAAGACTATTTGGTTAATGACGATATAAACGAATTTAAACAGATGGTAAGCGAATTACATCGCGCCAATATTGAAGTTATTTTAGATGTTGTATACAACCATACTGCTGAGGGCGGCAGTGATGGACCGATATTGTCTTTACGTGGCTTCGATAATCTCACTTATTATCGCACTATCAATGGGCAACCCAATGTATACATAAACGATACTGGCTGTGGTAACACCTTAAATATTGACCATCCAAAAACCTTGCAACTGGTTCTAGATAGCTTGCGTTATTGGGTGGAAGTTATGGGCGTTGATGGCTTTCGATTTGATTTAGCCACCATTTTAGGGCGTTCAAGCACGGGCTTTAGTGCGTCTCATACGTTTTTACAAACCGTTGCACAAGACCCTGTGTTGAATAAAGTGAAGCTGATTAGTGAGCCTTGGGATATAGGCCCTGGTGGGTATCAGTTAGGTGCTTTTCCTGCTCCTTGGCGTGAGTGGAATGATCAATACCGTGATGTGATTAAACGCTTTTGGCAAAGTGAAAAAGGCATTATTAGTGATGTGGCTAAGCGTTTACATGGCTCGTTTGATATTTTTGAACACAGTAACCGCGGCCCGCTTAATAGTATTAATTTTATTACCAGTCATGATGGTTTTACCCTTGCCGATTTAGTCAGTTATGAGCAAAAGTATAACCAAGCGAATGGTGAAAATAATCAAGATGGCCACAGCGCTAACTACTCATTCAACTGCGGAGTTGAGGGATTTAGTAGCGACCCTGAAATAATGAGCTTGCGCCTGCAACAACAAAAAAACTTTTTACTTACCTTACTGCTTTCTAAAGGGGTGCCAATGATAGCCTCAGGCAGTGAAATGGCGCACTCTCAAGGCGGTAATAATAACGCCTATTGTCAAAATAATCGTACTAGTTGGCTTGCATGGAAAGACTCACAACTGAATCATTGTTTGATTCAGTTTATAGATGATGCATTAAAAATTAGGCGCGCGCATAGTGCGTTTAAACACAGTGTGTTTTTAGATGATATTGATGAACGTTTTACCGTTAAGTGGTTTACCGAACAAGGTAAAAAAATGGATGAAACACATTGGCATGAAGATACGCGACAATTTTTAATGTACAGCCTGCTTGATAAGCAAAATAAGCATGCGTTATTAATTATTTTAAACGCCAGTAAACAGCCTGTGGTCTGCCAATTACCACAATCGCCCATTATCGCGCCATGGACGTTAGTGTTATCAAGCATAAATAACGCCTCATCTGTTGTTGAAGATGATGCAACCGTGAATATTTCAGCACAAAGTAGTTGGGTTTTTAGTGCCAATTTAGAAGGCGATGATTATGACTAAGCAAGACGAGCAAGTGTGTGTGGTAAAAGGCTGGCAAGAAGGCCCGGTGATTGACGAAAGTACCTTAAGTGATGATTTAACTCGTCACTTTTATTACACCTTAGGGCGTGATGTGGTGGGTGAGTCGCAGTTGTATTTGTATCATGCATTGGCGCTGACAATAAGAGATAGGCTAGTCGCACGCTGTAGAGAAACTAATCAGCAAATTAAACAACAAAAACGCCGTAAAACAGCGTACTTATCGCTAGAGTTTTTAATGGGCAGAGCGCTGGGCAATGCGGTACTCAACCTTGACTTAGAGTCGCAGGTAACCACGGCACTGCAAGCTTACTGTACTGAGCTGGAAAATGTGGAGCAAGCAGAGCATGATGCCGGCTTAGGTAATGGTGGCTTAGGGCGTTTAGCTGCTTGTTTTTTAGATAGTTGCGCGAGTTTAGCGCTGCCAGTAGTCGGGTATGGAATTCGTTATGAATACGGCATGTTTAATCAATCAATCAAAGAAGGCAACCAAATTGAGCAGCCAGATAACTGGCTACGCGAAGGTCACCCTTGGGAATTGAGCGCACCAGAGCAAGCTAAACGAGTTAAGTTCTCGGGTTATGTACAAAGTTATACCGATAAATTTGGTCGTGAACACCGCCAGTGGGTAAGTTCTCAAGATGTGCTAGCGGTTCCTTACGATGTGCCCATTCCTGGCTATAAAAATAATATTGTTAATACGCTTAGGCTTTGGAAGTCTGAAGCAACCGATGAATTTAATTTAGCCGAGTTTAATGCCGGTAGTTATTCAGAAGCGGTGGCACAAAAAAATCTCGCAGAGCAAATAACCATGGTGTTGTACCCTAACGACAGCAGTGAAAATGGTAAAGAGCTGCGTTTACGCCAGCAATACTTTTTATCATCGGCAAGCATACAAGATGTGCTTAGTCAGTGGATTGACCAATATGGGGATAATTTTACTGAGTTTGCTCAGCATCATGTTTTTCAGCTTAACGACACCCACCCAAGTATTGCTGTGGCAGAGCTGATGCGAATTTTAGTTGACGACCACGAGCTCGATTGGGATCAAGCATGGAGCATCACAACCAAAACCATGGCTTATACAAACCACACCTTATTGCCGGAGGCGTTAGAGAAGTGGTCAGTGTCGTTATTTGCTAAATTATTACCACGTATTTTAGAGATTATTTATGAGATCAATGCCCGCTTTTTAGCAGAGGTTGCAAGACATTGGCCGGGTGATGTGCAAAAACAACGAGATTTATCATTAATTGAAGAGGGCGGGGAGCCGCAAATACGCATGGCTTTTTTAGCCATTGTGGGCAGTTATTCAGTCAATGGCGTGGCCGCGCTCCACACTAAGTTATTAACCGCGGGTTTGTTTAAAGACTTTTACGCATTATGGCCTGAAAAGTTTAATAACAAAACCAATGGGGTGACACCGAGGCGTTGGCTGGCTTATTGTAATCCGAGTCTTAGTCATATCATTAGCGAGAAGATAGGAAAAGACTGGGTAGGCGATTTTGCACAAATAGCTCAATTACGCCGTTTCTATGATGATCCGCAGTTTCATGTAACGTGGCAGCAAGCAAAACGAGAAAACAAACAACGTTTAGTTGATTTAGTAAAACAAAGATGCGGCGTAGAGTTTGATATCAACATGCTATTTGATGTGCAAGTAAAACGCATTCACGAATATAAGCGCCAGTTACTCAATGTGCTCCATGTTATTCACTTATACGACCGTATTCGTCGTGGCGATACACAAGGCATGGTTCCCCGTTGTGTATTACTTGGTGGTAAAGCCGCACCAGGTTATATGATGGCGAAGAAAATTATTAAACTAATTAATAATGTTGCAGAGGTGATCAACAAAGACCCTGAAGTGTCACAGTATTTAAGGGTCGCTTTTTTACCAAATTATAATGTAACCGCCATGGAAACTATTTGCCCAGCAACAGATTTGTCAGAGCAAGTTTCAACAGCAGGCAAAGAAGCATCGGGTACCGGCAACATGAAGTTTATGATGAATGGTGCGCTCACAATAGGCACCCTAGATGGCGCAAATATTGAAATACGCGATGCAGTGGGGGCTGAAAACTTCTTTTTATTTGGCGCCCAAGCCGAGCATGTTGACGAAATTAAAGCGCATTATAACCCCTGCGAAATCATTGCCAATAACCCAGAGCTAAACAGCGTGATGCACCTACTTGAAAGTGGCCATTTTAATCTATTTGAACCAGGCTTATTTGACGATGTGATTAGCAGTATTAAGAGTAAAGACGATGCGTGGTTAACCGCACATGACTTTACCAGTTACATTGCTGCGCAGCGTGAAGTGGATAAAGCCTATGCTGATCAAACCTACTGGACTCAAATGAGTATTTTAAATACCGCGGCCAGTGGCTTATTTTCTAGTGACAGAACGATTGGTCAATATTGTGATGACATATGGCATTTAACCCCACTAGATACCACACACCAAACAGTTAAAACGAACACTGACACTAACAGCTGACACTAAACGGAGAGAGTAATATGCCCAGTTATGCAAATCGCTATATAAGTAATTTAACCAGAGACACCTATGCACTCATTCTAGCTGGAGGGCGAGGTTCTCGCCTGCATGAGCTAACAGACTGGCGTGCAAAACCAGCCGTTTATTTTGGCGGTAAGCACCGTATTATTGATTTTCCACTATCAAATTGTATTAACTCTGGTGTCAGACGAGTAGGGATTGCAACGCAATATAAATCTCACTCGCTGATACGCCATGTGAATCGTGCATGGGGACACTTTAAAAAGGAGTTAGGCGAGTCAGTTGAGATTTTACCTGCATCACAGCGTCATGGTGATGAATGGTATTGCGGTACTGCCGATGCGGTATTTCAAAATATGGATATTATTCGTCATGAACTACCTAAATATGTAATGATTTTGTCAGGCGATCATGTGTATCGTATGGATTACGGCGGTTTATTAGCAAAGCATGTAGAAAATGGTGCCGATATGACCGTATGTTGTTTAGAAGTTGCGGTTGAAGAAGCCGCAGGTACCTTTGGTGTAATGACCGTAGATCAAGAGAACCGAGTGAGAAGATTCGACGAAAAACCAGCCGAACCTACCTCTGTCCCTGGTAAACCTGGTACATGCTTAGCGTCAATGGGTAATTACGTATTCAATACTGAGTTTTTATTTGAGCAATTACAAAAAGATTCACAAACCGAAGGCTCAGGACGTGATTTTGGTCATGACATTATTCCTGCCATTATCGAAGAGCATAATGTATTTGCCTACCCTTTTAGAGATCCTGCACAAGCTGGACAGCCGTATTGGCGAGATGTAGGAACCTTAGATTCGTTTTGGGAAGCGAATATGGAACTGGTTATGCCTGAGCCTCAACTAGATTTATACGACCCTACTTGGCCAATTTGGACATACCAAGAACAGCTTCCTCCGGCTAAGTTTATTTTTGATGACGACGATCGCCGGGGTATGGCTGTTGATTCAACCGTATCCGGTGGCTGTATTATTTCAGGTTCATTAGTCAGAAAGTCATTACTGTTTTCTAATGTACATATCCGCTCATATTGTACTATTGAAGAGTCGGTGGTTTTACCCGGTGTTATTGTTAATCGCGGGTGTAAAATAAAGCGCGCTATTATTGATAGAAGCTGTGAGATCCCAGCGGGATTAGAAATTGGTTATGATCGTAAAACCGACGAAGCCAATGGCTTTAGAGTCTCTAAAAAGGGAATTGTTTTGGTGACCCGCGAGATGCTGACAAAGTTAAATCAATAATTAAATAGCAAGGTGAAAGCCTTGCTGCTAACCATAAGAGTAACTAAATGCATGTATTAATGGTTGCCGCAGAAAATGATGCGTTACCTAATGCCAAAGTCGGTGGTGTTGCCGATGTCATTCGTGATGTACCAAAAGCCTTAGCTGCGCAGAGTTTAACGGTCGATGTGGTGATCCCAGACTATGGATTTGAGTTGGGGGAGCGCTGTTTTATTGGTGAAGTAAACGTTGCGTTTAACTCAGCCTCGCACGTTTTATCTCTGTTTGAAATTCCACAGGCGCAAAAAGGGGTGAGACAAATAGTAATAAGCCATCCTTTGTTTAGCCAATCACATAGTGTGTATTGCAACGATGATGACAATCGTCCATTCGCTACTGATGCGAGTAAGTTTGCACTGTTTAATGCCGCTATTTGTGAAGCCCTTTTGCAAGGGATATTAAAACAACCAAACACGTTACATTTACACGACTGGCACAGTGCGTGTGTGGCCGTGTTACTTAAGTTTGACCCTCGCTATCGCAAACTTGCTAAGCTGCGTTTAGTATACACGGTTCACAATTTAGCCTTACAAGGTATTCGCCCTTTTAAAGGCGATGTTTCTAGCTTAGAAGCATGGTTTCCCTCATTAAGTTATGACGGGCAATTGCTTTGTGATCCTCGTTATCCCCATTGTTTTAACCCGATGCGCAGTGCCATTAACCTAGCTGATAAAGTACATGTGGTTTCACCAAGTTATAGCCAAGAAGTGCAAATAGCGAGTAATGACGCAGGCGGCTTTTTTGGTGGCGAAGGTCTTGAGCGTGATTTACAACAAGCGGCTGAGCAGGGCAAACTGATTGGGATACTTAACGGCTGTGATTACACCGCTCTGCACCCGCATCAGACAACGCTTAGCCAGCTTTTAGAGCAGATAGAAGCTACGCTCTTTAGCTGGATGGCAAAAAATGTACACTTAGACAGCAGCCACTATATTGCTCACCAACGCGTTTTACAATTTATGGCATCTGAGCAACAAGGACCTTTACTGACCAGTGTAGGGCGGCTCACCGAGCAAAAAGTATTATTGCTGTGCCAGTCACACAATGATGGTTTGACTATCGATGCGGTATGCAGGGTTATAAATCAATTTAGTGGTCGTTTGATTGTATTAGGCTCGGGTGATAGAAAACTGGAGCAATTATTTACTAGTGCAATGGCACGTAATAACAACTTATTGTTTTTAAAAGGCTATGGTCAAAGCATAGGCGATTTAATGTATCAATTAGGGGATTTATTTTTAATGCCCAGTTCTTTTGAGCCATGCGGTATTAGCCAAATGTTAGCAATGCGAGCAGGTCAGCCGTGTTTGGTCCATAGTGTGGGCGGTTTAAAAGATACGGTTGAGCATAATGTGACTGGATTTTGTTTTACTGGTGATACCTTACTGACTCAGGCAGAAGCTCTTTTGGTTAGTTTATCTGAGGCTTTGCATGTAAAACAAACTAATCCTAAGCAATGGCAAGCAATAAAAAGTAGCGCTAAAAATACCCGCTTTGGTTGGGATAGCGTTGTAACTGATTATATTACATACTTATATTAAAAAATTTATTAAAGTTCAGTGACATCCGTTCCTATTTGCGCTTTAATTACTTAGTCTGGTGGAAATAATTAAAAGTAGGTAATGTGTCTGTATTTGTGGCAAGGCAAGCAATCCTTAATCGTAATCAAAATGTAGTTGCATATGAACTACTTTTTCGCGATAGCCCAGAAAATTGCTTTCCTGGTGTATCTGATGGTCAAGCAACAGCTCGGCTTATCATGGAAAACCAGCTCAACTTAGGTACTCGACACATTACTTCGGGAAAAAAAGCGTTGATCAATATTGGTCCTGAATCGTTAAAACTCGATTTATGCGAATTTTTACCCTGCAAAGATGTAGTTATTGAATTACTCGAAACCATAGAGCCCAACGACGACACTTATGAATTATGCCGTAAACTTTTTCACAGTAACTATAAATTAGCCCTCGACGACTTTGTTTACTCTCCACAGTGGGAACGCTTCTTAAAGCTGGTTAATTTAATTAAATTTGATATTCGGCTTACGCCACTGGCTGAAATTCCGCTGGTGGTCAATAAGCTTAAAAAATACAAAAATATTAAACTGTTAGCTGAAAAAATAGAAACCGATGAAGAATATAAATTAGCGCGAAAAATGGGGTTTGATTATTTCCAAGGGTACTACTTTGCGCGTCCCGCAATGATAGAGCAAAAGGATATCCATTATAATTATGGCCTTGTCATCGCTATTTACTCAGAAGTAATGAAGCCAGATCCTGATGTTAAAGTGATCACCGGTTTATTTGAGCTTGATGCAGCATTGGCCTACAAGCTATTACGATTATTAAACAGCGGTGTATTTCCGCTGCAAAGCCAAATATCATCATTAAAACAAGCGCTGGTATACTTAGGCCAAGCCCGTTTGAAAAAGTTTGTTAGCTTAATTGTTACGGCACACACCGCGCGTGATAAACCGATAGAGCTTATGCAAATGTGTGTTATTCGCGCTCGTTTTTGTGAGTTAATAGCCAGCAAAGTCGCAAAACAAGTGCAGGGTGAGGCATTTTTAACTGGGCTGTTTTCTTTGCTTGATGCTATCTTAGATCAGCCAATGGCGTTGTTGGTTGATAAACTGCCATTCCCGGATGAAATTAAAGCTGCATTAACTGGCGAAAAAAATAACTTATATTATATTCTGGAAACAGTAAAAGCGTATGAAACAGGAAGTTGGTGGGCACTTGAGAAAGCAGTCTTATTGATTAATTTAGACAGTGCTTTTTTGCCAAAACTCTATAAACAAGCAGTAAAATGGGCCGATAGCTACAAAGATAATATTTAAAGGGATAGGGTTTGCGCAATTATAATATGGACTTTATAAGGGGCCTAGCAGTACTCGGCCTAGTATTTATTAACTGCTATTCCTTCGCAATTTTTGAACTCAATTACACGTCACTCACCACACCACCCCTTAGCGATAAGATTTTACAGACCTTAAGCCTTATATTTGTTGAAGGGCGGTTTCGCACATTATTTACGTTATTATTTGGTGCTGGTCTTTATATTCAGTTTCAGCGACAGCAATGCATCGAGCCATTAAAAAAACGCCTATATTGGCTTATTGTGTTTGGCTTAATACATGGTTTTTTACTGTGGGCGGGTGACATTTTGTTTTTATATGCAGTGTCAGCATTACTGGTATTACGCTATTTAAATTACACGGATGAAGAGCTTAAAAACAAAGCGGCCTTTTTTACTTTTATTGCTTTACTTGCCACAGCTCTGTTCATGTTAGGGCTTAATGAGGAGCCACTCTATAGAGATTCTCCCGAATTTTACCAGATATATAATAGTTATTATCAAAGTATTGGTGCTCATTTTAGCCAAAATATTACAATGAGCATTTATATGTTGCTAACAGTGCCTATTTTATTACTGTGGGCAAGTGCTGGCTTTATGCTAATTGGTATCGTTGCTTACAAATGTAATGTATTTAGTAATGGATTTAGCAGGTCGGGGCTAATTAAGTTAGTTGTGTTAAGTGTGTTACTGACTAGCTTACGATTAGTGTTAACGCCATATGAACAAGGTATTGGCTATGCGTTACAAGAGCCGGTTAATGAATTGGCTGCTTTATGCGTGGCGCTGCTTTATATTCATTTAATCGTTAAACTATGCAACAACAGCGCGCAAATAGGGGGGCTTATCCAACAGGTAGGGCGGTTAGCGTTTACTTTATACATAAGCCAAACCATTATGCAGTTATTATTGTTTAAAGTGCTTTTCCCTCAGTGGGCGCTTAGTTTTAACCGCATTGATTATTGGCTTGTCGCTATTTGCTTAGTAGTTGTACAGCTTATGTTTACTGCACTCTACTGTCGTTATTTTAAGCAAGGCCCTCTTGAATACTTATGGCGTAAATTAGCGCAAATTAAGCGCGAAAAAATAGCTTGAGTAGTTTAAACTATGCGCCTTTATATTTAAGAAGATTTGCCATATGACAGACTTAAAGCGTTTAAATAAATTTATTAGTGAAACAGGGTTTTGCTCACGCCGCGAAGCCGATAAATATATTGAGCAAGGTCGTGTTACTGTTAATGGCGAATTACCTGAAATGGGTGTTAAAGTTGCACAGGACGATGTGGTATTGGTTGATGGTAAGCCATTAAAAGAGCCACCAAAACGGGTTTACATTGCTTATAACAAACCAGTGGGTATTACCTGTACCACAGAGCGAAAAATTCAAAGCAATATTGTCAAAGCGGTTAATTACCCTGACCGTATTTTTCCTATTGGTCGTCTTGATCGCCCCTCTGAAGGGCTGATTTTTTTAACCAACGAAGGCGACATCGTTAATAAGATTTTACGTGCCGGTAATAATCATGAAAAAGAATACGTGGTTACCGTTGATAAACCACTTAACCGTCAGTTTGTGAATAAAATGGCCAATGGTATTCCTATTTTAGATACTGTGACCAAAAAATGTAAAGTGACGCAAACAGGTGCCCAGCAATTCACTATTATTTTGACTCAAGGTTTAAATCGTCAAATTCGTCGTATGTGTGAATATTTAGGTTACGAGGTAGTCACACTTAAACGTGTTCGCATTATGAATGTCACTCTCAAAGGGTTAAAAGTAGGGCAATGGCGGCATTTAAGTGACGCAGAAATGGCGGTAATTAACGACTCGATTGCTGATTCTGGCAAAACGCAAGAACACTCACTTTATGATGATGCTGAACAGAGCAATTACACTGAACAAGCTAAAAAGAGTCATGCTAAACCTGCTCACAAACATGATTTTCAGGGCGGGAATCCACGTCGTGAAAATAATGACGAGCAACAAAAGCACGCTAAAAAAAGTAGCCGAAATACCCCTTATCAAAAGCGTTCAACCACGTATGTAGGAAAATCAAATACTCACAAAGCAAATCCTGCCACAGGAAATAAAACCCGCAGCAGTGGAACATTAAGCTTAAAAAAGTAAGCTTAATTGTTTTGTATTAATAATAAAAACGCAGCCTTGGCTGCGTTTTTTGTTAGCCTACTGTTTAGGGTAATCAATCCTAAATACCACAGTGTATAAAACCGGTACCACAATCAGAGTCAGTATGGTGGCAAAGCCTAAACCAAACATAATGGTGACCGCCATTGATTGGAAGAATACGTCAAATAATAATGGGATCATGCCAAGTATTGTGGTTATAGCGGCCATGGCAACAGGGCGCACACGGCTTACGCCTGAGTCAAACACTGCTTGATAGGGAGATTTACCCTCGCTGAGCTCTAAGTTTATTTGATCGACTAAAACAATGCCGTTTTTAATCAACATACCACTCAAACTTAATAAACCAAGTAGTGCCATAAAGCTAAAGGGGGCATTCATCACCAATAAACCTGCACTAACACCAATAATAGCCAGTGGCACGGTGGCCCAAATAACTAAGGGCTTTTTCACTGAGTTAAACAGTAATACGGTAACCGCAAACATCGCTAAATAGCCCAGTGGTAACGAACCAAAAATAGCCTTTTTGGCTTTACTTGATGATTCGAACTCGCCACCCCATTGCATTTCATAGCCACGCGGTAAATCAATTGCTTCGACTTCAGCACGAACTCGAGCAAATAATTTAGCAGGTGTTTCATCTCCAAGTACATCATGATCCGCCATAACAGTAATAGTACGCTTGCGGTCGCGACGCATAATTAAGCTGTCTTCCCACTCAACAATAAATTCATCAACCACTTGAGTAACCGGTACAAACACCCCTAAAACAGGGCTATAAATTTGTAAATCGTGAACACTGTCTACGTTTAAGCGCTCGCTAGCCGGTGAGCGGGCAATAATTGGTAACAGTTGCGTACCATCACGATAAACACCCACTTGTTTACCTGATAAGCTAGTCAGCAGTACTTGGTCGAGGTCAAACTTGGTGATCCCTAACCGGCGGGCTTTTTGTTCGTTAAATTGTGGGCGAATCATTTTGGTTCTTGCCCGCCAGTCATCGCGAATATTAAACGCACCCTCATCTTTGGCGATTATCTCTTTAGCTTGAGATGATAGCTGTCTTAATATGATTGGATCGGGGCCAGAAAAGCGCGCTTCTATTTTAGCATCGGTTGATGGGCCAATTTCCATCGGTTTGACTTTCAACTTTGCTGAAAGTGGATGCTGCTGTGCGTAATCGCGCACCTTTCGCATTACTTTAGCGACCGCTTCACGATTGGTTACACGAATAATTAACTGCCCATAAGCAGGGTAGGATTTTTCTGGTGCATAAGTCAGCATAAAGCGCGGCGCACCTTGGCCAACCGTACTGGTAATTTCTGTAACCAGTTCATTTTGTTGTAAATAGGCTTCGAGCTGTTTTATGCCCTCAAGAGTGGCGCGAATATCAGCGCCTTGATCTTGCCAGTAATCGACATAAAACATCGGTGTGTTCGAGGCTGGAAAAAATGATTGTTTTACCGAGCCAAAACCAACAACGGCAGAGCATAAAAGTGCGAGCATAAGGATCAAGGTAGTTTTTCTAAAACGCATGGCTAAATTTAAGGTTGCTTTGTAGCCATTGAAAATAATACCTTGATACGGGTCCTCATGCTGTTGGTTCTGCTCGTGTTTAAATTCAGTTTCTTTAAACATTAAGTGAGCAAAAAATGGCGTGAGGGTAATTGCGGTGATCCAGCTCAACAACAGCGATATAAATAACACCCAAAATAGACTACCGGCAAATTCACCACTGGCATCTGAGCTTAAACCAATAGGTGCAAAAGCAGTAATTGCTATTACTGTTGCGCCAAGTAATGGCCACTTCGTTTGATCTACGATATTAACCGCTGCTTTAAGCTTTGTTTGTCCGCGCTTTAAGTTGATCAAGATGCCTTCAGTGACAACAATAGCATTATCAACCAACATCCCTAATGCGATTATTAGCGCGCCCAGAGAAATACGTTGCAGGTCAATTGCAAACAGCTTCATAAATATGAAGGTGCCTAATACAGTCAGTAATAAAATACCGCCAATGAGAACGCCACTTTTTAAGCCCATAAAAATAAGCAGTACCACAATGACTATTGCAATGGCCTCTATTAAGCTAACAATAAAACCATCTACAGACTGCTCTACTTCTTTTGGCTGGTTATACACCGAGCTTATATCAATGCCATGAGGGCGTTGGTATTCAAGAGATGCTAAATGCTCATCTATGTGTTTACCCACATCAACAACATTCACTCCAGACATAAACGAAACACCAATCAGCAGTGCTTGCTGTTGATTATAGTGAATGACATTAGTGGGCACTTCTGCGTATTCACGATAAACCTGTGCAACATCGCCCAAATAAATGAGTTCGCTGGCACCTGGTTTTGAAATTAATAAAGTTTCCAGCTCTGTTACATCTTTAAATTCACCGGTAGGATGCAGGCGGATAGACTCATCACCGACACGAATACGTCCAGCGTTAGATACCGTATTTTGTGATTGCAGCAAGTCATAAATATGACCTGGGGCAATACCGAGCTGTGCCAGCTTTTGGGTTGATACCTCAACCATAACCTGTGGTTGCTGTTGCCCTGCGATAGCGACTTTGCTGACGCCTTTGACTAAAACCAGCTCTCGTTTTAAATAATCAACGTAGTCTTTTAATTCATCATATGAATAACCATCGCCAGTCACCGCAAACATCACGCCATAAACATCAGCAAAATCATCAATTACATTACTGGGATAAACACCACTTGGTAGTGAGGGACTGAGGTCGTTAATTTTACGACGCATTTCATCCCATATTTGTCTTAGCTCTTGTTTACGATAGCTGCTTTTCATCTCTACGGTAATTTGCGATTTACCGTTGGATGAAATGGAGGTGACATAATCAACATAGGGGAGCTGCTGAATGGCATTTTCAATTGGAAATGTCACTTCTTCTTCTACTTGCTGCGGGGATGCTCCCGGGTATAGAGTGATCACCATGGCTTTTTTTAAAGTAAATTCAGGGTCTTCTAGTTGTCCTAAATCAAAATAGGAAACACTGCCGCCAATCAATAGCAACAACGTAAACATCCAGCTAATGACCTTTTTCTCGATGGATAGTTGCGCAAAGCCCATAATTATAAGCCTCGCTCTTTATTCCAAGGGCGAACAGACATGCCTTCTTGTAAAGAGTGAACACCAGCAGACACAATTTGTTGGCCTTCTTTTACGCCACTGAGTACTTCAATGGTGTCGTGGTGTAATTGCCCCACGTTCACGGCTTGTTTATGCACTGTGCTGGTTTGTTGATTAAAAACCCATACATAGGCGTTATCGCTAAGGCTTTTGTTAGGATCTGAAAATACCGACTCAATGGGTAAAATGGTGTAAGGCGTTTGTGAGCGGGTTACTTTGCTTAAATCTATGACTACTTGCCCCGACATACCCGCAAGCAAATTAAAATCTTTTGGTACCGGTAATGAAAATACGACTTTGTAGGTGAGTGTTGCAGGATCAGCTTGAGTATCCCATTCTTTTAGTGTCAGTTTATATTGCTTGTCGTGATAGCCATCAAATTCAACCATAGGTTGATATTGGGTATCTTTTTGAATACGCGCCACAATTTTTTCCGGAACCTGTATTTCTACATCCATAAAGTCGCGGGTTTCTAAACGCAGAACATTCTGTTTAGCCTGAATACTCTCAAAGTTTTTTACAAACACTTTAGCCACAATGCCTGCAAACGGTGCACGTAGTTCGCTATATTCTAAGTTTGTTTCTGCAATTTTAAAGGCTGATTCGGCGACTTGCTCATTAGCAACTGCTTGGTCAAGCTCTGATTGACTGGTGATATTTTTTTCAAACAGCTGCTTTATTCGTTTCAGCTGCGACTTAGCTAGCTCATATCGTGCTTTACGCTCGTTATATTGCAATTGAAAATCTTCAGGGTCTAATTTAGCCAATAGTTGCCCTTTTTCAACTTGTTCACCAGCTAGAACAGGAAACTCAATCAGTTCACCATTGACCCTAAAAGCAAGATAAGAGCCTTGGTTTGCAACCACCTCTGCAGGAAAGCTCCGAATGTTTGTTTGCGAATCATGGCCAATACTAAATAATTTAACGGGGCGAATAGGCGCTTCTTTAACTACTTTTTCGGGCTCCGAGCAACCTATTAAACTTAGTAATGTCGCAGATAGTAAACATAAGCGAAACAGTGGCATGATATCTCCATGATAAAAAAAGGCTAAATAAGTCAGTGCAGCATACGCTGCAAACATATAAAATAAAATTCATTAAATTTTAGAAACTCAATAAGTTTTACTTATGATGTGTTGTGTGGCCAATGAAACTTAATCAATTACAAATATTAGATGCTATTGTACAAAGCGCGAGTTTGAGTGGAGCGGCATTAAAGCTACATAAAACGCAACCGGCGTTAACATTGGCGATTAAAAACTTAGAGTCTAAGTTAGGCTTTGACCTTCTGGATCGTTCTAAATACCGTTTACAACTCACCGAAAAAGGGCGTATTTTTCACCGAGAGGCTAAACATTTGTTAACCGCTAACGATCAGCTTACTCAGCTCGCAACAGAGCTGGCATTAGGCAATGAAGCGCAATATAGAGTCTGCTACGAGCAAATTTGTCATATGCAAAGTTATAACGAGATCATAAGTAATACTTTTAAGCATTTTTCGAGTACCGAATTTCGTTTAACCAGTGGTAAGCGGTTTGTGTCTTTAGAACAAGTGAATACCGGTCAAGCCGAGCTTGGAATTGGGCCATGGTTTGATTTATTTCATGCTACGGGTGATTTGGAAAGTTTACCTATAGGTAAATTAGATATTGGTATCGTGGGTGCTAAAGGGGTTTTACCTAAGCAGCTTAGCTATGATGAATTACAGCTTTATCCGTGTTTGGCGATGTTTGAAAGTGGCTTGAGTATCGACAGTGACAGGCTTTCTTATTCGAAAGGGGCTGCGGTAATGAAAATAGATGACATATCTACCTTAAAGTCGTTTTTACTTTCAGGAGCGGGTTGGGCAATGATGAGTTTAGGCCATTGTAAAAAAGAAATTGCCGCTGGCTCATTACAGCAAATCATTGTAACCGACAGAGAGCATCAATTTAGCGCACAAATTAGAGCTTTTCGTCAACATGCTATGCACCATGGGCCTGTTGCGCGCAAAATTTGGCAACAATTTGAATTACTCAGCCAGGAGTACTTAAACAAGAATGGACGTTAATAAAGAAACGGTTATTTACACTATTATAGCCAGTATACCTAAAGGCTGTGTTGTCAGTTATGGCCAAGTAGCGGCGCTTGCGGGGTATCCTAATAATGCTAGGTTGGTAGGTCGTTTATTAAAAGAGATGGCAAAAGATTCGACGATCCCTTGGCATAGAGTGGTTAACAGCCAAGGTAAAATAGCGTTTGTACAGGGCAGTGCGCAGTATCAAACGCAACGAGAAAAGCTACTTTCTGAGGGCGTTACTTTTAACAATCAACGAATTAATATGGCAAAACACCGCTGGCAATAAACTAATTATCCATTTTATGTAAGTCAGTTAAAGCCCAAATTTCATCAGCAGTCCATTCGTTTAACCAAATAGGAATATCCTCAGCTTTCATGGGTTTGGCAATGCCATAACCTTGTGCTAAATGACAGCCAAGAAGCATAAGAGTTGCTGCATGCTCAGGCGTTTCTACCCCCTCAGCAATTACCTTGCGTTTAAATGATTTAGCCAGTGCAATAACGCCTTTTACTATTGCTAAGTCGTCAGAATCTTCCAGCATATCTCTAATGAAGCTTTGATCTATCTTTATTAAGCTTGCAGGTAAACGTCTTAAGTATGTGAGTGAGGAGTAACCGGTACCAAAATCATCCAACGAAAAATCAACCCCTAACGCTTTACAATCTTGCATAGTTTTAGATACATGGGTCACATCGCTCAGTGCACTGGTTTCTAGCACTTCTAGCTCTAAATTGGTTGCATTCACTTGTGGGTGCGCCAATAGTAATTCAGTTAACTTTGAAGTAAATTCAGGTTGTTGTAATTGTACTGCAGCAACATTAACACTCACTTTTATAGTTAAACTTGGCGTTAATGATTGCCATTGATTAATTTGAGTCAAGGCGGTATCAATAACCCACTCGCCAACGTCTATCATTAGTTGATTGTTTTCAATGGCTGGTAAAAACTCGATAGGGCTTAGTAAGCCACGCTCGGGATGTTGCAAGCGTATTAACGCCTCTACGCCAATCATATCGCCGGTTCGCATATCAACCTTAGGTTGATAATAAAGTACAAACCAATTGTTAGCTAAGGCCTCACGAATAAGCGTTATGCCTTTTTGCTGTGTCTTAACGGTATCACCTTGGCTAGTATCAAATAAGTGATAGCGGTTTTTGCCCATTTGTTTAGCTATATACATGGCTTGATCTGCATGGCGCATTAGTTGATCGGCATCAAAATTATCTTCAGGGTATACGGTCACCCCAATACTTGCAGAAACATTTAAGACAATGTCATTCACTGTCACCGGTTTAGCTGCTGCAGCTAATAGCCGCTCGAGCACAGGAACACAATCGGCAATTGATTCTAGATTAGTTAATACGCCAACAAATTCATCGCCACCAATACGGGCTAAGCTATCACCTTCACGCAGTGCATCTTTTAAACGGATAGAAATTGCAACAAGTAACTTATCGCCAATATCATGGCCATGTGAGTCATTTACTTGTTTAAATCCATCTAAATCTAGAAACACCACAGCCAATGAATTGTTATGACGACGGCATTGCAACATAGTTTGGCTAAGCCTATCGGCAAGCAGCACACGGTTTGGCAAGTTAGTTAATAAATCATAATGAGCAATCCGGCTAAGTTGCTCTTGTTGGCGTTTAGCTTGGGTTATATCGGTAAATATCCCTAAATAAAAGGTAACGTCGTTATCATCTGTTAACACAGAAATAGTGAGTAGCTCTGCATATAATTCGCCATTTTTTTTGCAATTCCAAATCTCCCCTTGCCAATGGCCAAACTTATTTAATTGTAGCCACATATCCTTATAGAAAGAGTCTGATTGTTTACCTGAGTTTAAAAATGCAGGGGTGCGACCAATGACCTCTTCATGGCTATAACCAGTTATCCGACAAAAAGCAGGGTTAACATCAACAATATGACGATTTACATCGGTAATGATAATGCCTTCATGGGTATCTCTAAATACGCGTGAGGATAAGTGCAGCTTTTCTTCAATTAACTTTCTCTCAGTAATATCGATTGATACACCCAACATAGTGACTGCACTACCTTGATTATCTCTTACGAGTGTTCCTTTGGTATTAAACCAACGAATTTTGCCACGTTTATTAACAATACGATGATCAACATTATATTCCTTTGCATCGTCAATGCACTGTTCTATATTTTTTATGATATCGGCACGATCATCAGGGTAAATAATGGCCAGGTATTCATTTTTAGTCATTTCTAGTTGTTTAACATTGCCGTTTATTAATCTAATACCATGTTCAGAAAAACGGATTATATTGGTTTTTATATCCCATTCCCAAGTCGCAATCCCACCTACTTTTTGACTCAGAAGAAGCCGTCTTTCGGTATCGGTAAGTGCTTTAATATTATTTTGTAGTGCATGAGTACGTTGCGTTACTTTTTTTTCTAGTTTTAGGTGACTGGCTCTTAAGCGAGTCACTAAATAAGCAGTGACTGTGGTTAAAAAGATGAACAGGGTTGCAATGGCAACACCAAATAACAGCATGCTACTATCTTTCCAGCCATTGATAGGATAAGTTTTAAATACCCAAACCCCATTTGGTACTTGTATATTAAAGTCGACAGTATTTTTTATTTTTTGTTTTTTTGAGGTAACAATAATTTGCACATCATTTGTATCGGGCATGACTTTTGAAAGCTCATAGCCAATACCTGCCTGTGGCAGTTGTGCTAAGTTAACGCTTTGGAGAATATCAGGAAAGCGTATAAGCGCAGTAGCAAACCCCCAAAACTTATTACCGTCTTGAGTGTCAAGATAGACAGGTAACCTAGCAGCAGCCCCCATTCCTCCTTGAAATAACTCAAACGGCCCTGCAAGGGTTAATTTCCCGGTTTTTTTGGCCAAAAAGGCCTCTTGAGTTCGCAGTGGATTTTCTAATACATTATTTCCTATGGCGCTTTCATTGCCTTTGAGTGGCACTACGTGTGTAAGGATACCGTTTTTGTGAAGCTGTAAAGCTGCAAGGCCAGGGTAGAGCGCTAACATTTCAGATGCAAGCTCTTCAAAGCCTTCTGTTTTACCATTTTGAGTACGAATTAAGGCCGCAATTGGGTAGGCGGCAGAAAGCGCTTGATTTAGGTTATTTCTAATGTGGTTTACGTAACTACCTGAAACCTCTCTAATAGAGATTTGCTTCTGCTGATAAATGTATTGATCAAGTAAGTAAATTGAATACACAGCGGCAAGCGTTGACATTAAAAAAGTGATCAACACCAGTCTTGCATAGATAAACAAGCTTAATATTTGTGGGCGTGTTTTAGATAATGACAATATTAATAACACCTAGCGTTGTTTGATACCAACCCGCAATAATACTTAATTAAGCGAGTTGGTATGAGCCGCGTCCATTTAAATCAATGGCGTTTTCAGTTCCTAGAAACAGTATAGCAAACAGGTTTTAGATCATGAGATAGATTTTGTTATACTTTGTCATTAATAAGTACATTTGCAGGGTATTAGTTAAAAACGCAGGTAATGAGGGGATATTTAAAAAGACTATGTGTATTGTTGCTTAATACACATAGCGGGTAATGGCAATATAATGGCTAACACATCCACCAATAACAAAGAGGTGCCAAATAGCATGGCTATATTGAGTACTTTTAGCACTATAAAAAATAGTACCTACACTATAAAATAAGCCGCCAGCTAATAGCCAATAAAGTGCATTGATAGGCACGTTTAAATAAAGCGGATACACAATGGCTAATGCAAACCATCCCATTAATAAATAAGTAGCCAGTGATACTTTCTTATTGCCATTTTTAACCAATAGCTTATAAGCGATGCCTGCAAACGCTACTGTCCAAATAAAGGCTAAGGTAGCCCAAGACCAGAGCCCAGATAACGACAGCAACAAAAAGGGCGTGTAGGTGCCTGCAATCAATAAATAGATGGCGCAATGATCACATTTTTTGTAAAACGCTCTCAACCTAGGGCGCACACTGGCGTGATAAAGCGTTGAAGATAAAAATAAAATAAATAAGCTACTGCCATATATCAAAGTACTTGCATAACTTTTAACACTGTTAGTTTGTTTAACTAAATCCCAAAAAACAAAAGCAGCAAATACAATACCTAAAGCATGACTAATAACATTTAACAGCTCTTCTTTTTTAGAATAGGGGGCTTCAACAGACATAACAGATCCTACCACTTAACTAGATTGTTTTCAGTGTACACGTGTACGCTAGAATTTTCAATTGAGAAATAACTTCCCTTAATTTACTGAGCATTAACAAACACACTATTATTTGGTTTTATTTTTTAAATTGTTGGTCAAATTTACTAATTTAGATTTTAAGCTTTTCATTTTTATTATTTTATTTAATTTAAAAACAATAACTTAACTATTTTTTTCTTTATGGCATAGCCCTTGATAGTAACTAAGTGTACTAACCAATAAACAAACAAGGAATATCATTATGAAAACTTCAATCAACATGACAATCGCTAGCTTACTTGTATTAGGCTCAACTCAGGTTAACGCGACAGAAGTCGATTTAAATATTACAGATATGCTAACTAAAACAGTGTCTACTTATGTATCACAAGCAAGCAATGAGCTTGAAAAGTCCGTTAAGGAAGCCGTTTCTTTTGATGCGCAGCTCATCCTTGATGGCTTACTTGAAACTAATCCTGTAGTTAATAATAACAACATGGATGAAAAACAACGTGTAGTAAAAGCACAACCAAAGCAGTAAAAAAAGGGAATAAAGTAATGAACAGTGAGTTCGAACTATTAGCCATTATGTTGGCGCCTGTGGCAAGTATACTAAGTGTTTATTACTTGGTTTACATGATAAAAAATGTGGGAACGAGGTTAAATTAGTAGATGCATTTACCCTGTAAAGCAATCGATGTAACTAAAGCTGATCGACTTGAATAAAGCGCACGTAAATAAAGGCAGAGTGTTTGAAAGAAGTAGACTTTATGAAACGTGCGATTTTCCCATTACCTATATTTATACTACCTGAAGGCTATACGCGATTACGCATATTTGAGCCTCGTTATTTAACGATGGTAAAAAACGCATTAAAAACCAGTAGCGGTTTTGTTTTATGTACGTTTGAGCATGACACCCCTTTGAACATAAGTGCCCAAGGTTGCTTAATGGATGTGATTGACTTTGATCAAGACGAAAGCGGTATGCTATTGATTGATGTTTTTGCATCGAAAAGTGTACAAATAGATAACGTGTATCAAGATGAGCAGGAACTTCGCCACGGTGATGTATCCGCTTGCAACACACCGTATTGGTATAACAAAGATAACCACGAAATTGGTCAGCACCACCTTTTACAAGTGGCACTGGAAGAAGTCTTTGCAAATAACCCCGATTTGCAATCGCTGTACAAAACTACCAAGTTTAATCAGCTCACGTGGATTGTTGCACGATGGCTTGAATTACTCCCCATTTCTATAGAGAAAAAACAACAACTTGCATTTGAGACTAACTTTGATAACTTGCTCAGTTTCCTCCATACTGTGATTAATAACGAATTTGCCTAAAATAATTATGATCCGCTTATAATCTTTGCTCGTAATGGTATCTACTAAAGCAATAACGGGACATTTTACTATGGTAAGTCAACAACAATCACTACGTTGTGAACCTAACACAGGTAAGTACGCTGCCATGCCAGAAACGCCAAGTACGGAACTCAGGGAAGCATTAGTTAATGTTGCTCAATCTCGCGATAAAAAATCATTCGCGTACTTGTTTGAGTATTTCGCACCAAAAATCAAACGCTTTGGCATAAAGCAGTTTGGTGTTGAAGCCCAAGCAATGGAATTAGTGCAAGAAACACTTACGTCAGTGTGGCGTAAAGCCCACCTGTATAATAGCGACAAGGGTGCGGCTACTACATGGGTTTACACAGTAATGCGTAATGCTTCTTTTGATATGCTTCGTAAAATGAAAAGTAACAAAGAAGAAAACATAAGCGAAGATATCTGGCCGTTATTGAACGAATCTGAAGATACAAACCACGAGTATAGTGACCACCTTGAAGATCAACAAATAAAGCGTTACCTAGATAAATTGCCACAAGCGCAAAGAGAAGTGGTACGCGGTGTTTATTTTCAAGATATGTCGCAAGAGCAGCTTGCTCAACAATTAAACATTCCAGTAGGCACGGTAAAATCACGATTACGTTTAGCCTTGCAGAAATTACGTAATGAAATGGGAGATCAGCATGATTAAACATCACCCGAGTGAAACACTACTGACACAATACTGTGCAGCAACACTTCCAGCATCACTTAGCCTTGCAGTATCAATACATGTTGATATGTGCCCTGTGTGCCAAGCAAAAGTTGAAAAACTTGAGGCAAGTAATGCGCATGCAGTTTTTAGTGACAATATGGATGTGACAACTGTTGAACAAACAGACGATATAATTGAATCAAGTTTACTTGATATGATCACTGCCGATGACTCGATTGATGAAGTATATTCTGTTGAACCGGTTAGTATTAGCGTCAACGAACATAACTACAGCTTACCGAGGGCTCTTACACGGATTTCGCATGGCAAATTTACTCAAGTGGGTAAGCTTGCGCGTTCTCGTATAGCGCTTGATGATGGTCATTTACGTTCAAGTTTGTTACATATAGATGCTGGTGGAGAAATTCCAGAGCATACGCATACTGGATTTGAGGTTACCCTACTTCTTGATGGTGAATTTACAGACGAAGAGGGTAGCTATGTGCCTGGTGATTTTATTTGGCAAGATGGCCGTCACCAACACACTCCCCTAACAAAAGAGGGATGTTTGTGCTTTACTGTTGTTAGCAGTGCGCTACATTTCAATAAAGGACTTAGCAAGTTACTTAACCCAATTGGTGGCTTGATCTATTAAGAGAATATATGCAAACAGATACAATAAAAATAGGCATTAGTGCCTGCTTAGCAGGCGAAAAGGTTAGATTTGACAGTGGTCATAAAAAATCCAATTTTTGTATGGAAGAGCTGGCCAAGCATGTTGAATATAAAATGTATTGTCCTGAGGTTGCTGTAGGTTTACCCATACCTCGCCCGACAATTCGTCAAGTAAGAACTGCTGATACTATTAAAGTGTGTCGACCAGATGGAACCGGTGATGTTGGCCCTCAACTGACAGAATATGGTAAAAAAATAGCCACAGAACAAGCAGGCCATCTTAGCGGGTTCGTTTTTTGTGCAAAGAGTCCAAGCTGTGGAATGGAACGCGTCAAAATATACAATGAGGCAGGAACGGGTAACACGTCTGAGGGAATTGGTTTTTTTGCTGAACAGATTATGAAGCATAATCCTTTATTACCTTGTGAAGAAAATGGTCGCTTAAATGATGTTCATTTACGCGAGAACTTTGTAATGCGTGTTTTTACGTTGCATAACTGGCAGCAACTCGTTAAAGAGCCTGTTACAGTTCATCGCCTTACTCAGTTTCATGCTCAATACAAATACTTGTTAATGGCTCATAACTATCAGGCTTACCGTGATTTAGGCCACTTACTTGGTACGTTTGTAGGTGATGACGTAAATGCACTCGCCGATGAGTACATTCTGGGTTTAATGACAGCGCTTAAACGACCTGCTTCAAGAAAAAATAATTCAAATACGCTAATGCATTTACAAGGATACTTCAAGAAAGATTTATCAAAAATCGAAAAAGAAGAAATGCGTGAAGCGATTGAAGAATATCGCCAGGGTTTAGTGCCGCTTTATGTACCACTGACTTTGCTTAAACACCATTTAAAGGTTCATCCAAATGAGTATTTAAGCAAGCAAATTTACTTTAACCCTTATCCTAATGAACTTAAGTTACGTTACGGTTTGTAATGAAAACACTATTTTGGTTTAGGCGCGATTTGCGCCTTTTTTCTAACGAAGCGCTTATTGAAGCGTTAAATAATGGTGCTAAACACGCCATTTTTTTTGTGTGCGAAAAACAATGGGCAGAGCATAATACCGCAGCCATTCAAATTGACTTATTAAAACGCAGAGTGAGTTATATTCGCGAAAAACTTGCCAAATACGGTGTTAATTTACATGTAATAAACGCTCCTCTTTTTGCCGATTGCCAAACTAAACTTCTCGATTTTTGTCAGCAGCATGAGATTAAACATATTATAGCCAATACTGAGTACGAGCTTAATGAGTTTAATAGGGACAAAGCGATTCGAGAACAGTGCGATCAACAGCAAATAACGTTTACTTTATACGAGGGTGAAATAATTGCTCCCGTAGGCAGTGTGCGTACTCAAAATAATGAAATGTATAAAGTATTTACACCGTTCAAACGCGCGTGGTTAAAGCAGTATCAAGATACACATTTTAGTTTATTGCAGTGGCCGTTATCTGAAGAGCCGATAGAAATCGAACCATGTGAGTCACTCTGTGGTGATGAAAGCTCAAAAAAATGGCCTGTCGACGATGAGACCTTATCAACCGTAGTTGATAATTTTATTCACGATAAATTAGCAAGTTATGATGATGTACGTGACATACCAAGCGTAAAAGGGACCTCGGGTTTAAGCCCCTACTTAGCCCTCGGGGTTGTTAGTAGTAAGCAATTAATGGTTAATATACAACAACATTATCCCGATATACTCACTACTTCTAAAAGTAAAACATTTACCTGGGTTAACGAACTCATTTGGCGTGAATTCTATAAACATTTAATTGCCGAATTTCCTAAATTATCACGCGGTGCTAACTTTAACGAAAAGTACGATAGTGTGCGTTGGCGTGACAGTGACGCTGATTTTAAGCAATGGTGCGAAGGTCGCACGGGTTATCCGCTTGTTGATGCCGCTATGCAACAGCTTTTGCAAACAGGCTGGATGCATAATCGTTTGAGAATGGTAGTTGCAAGTTTTTTAACTAAACATCTACTGATTGATTGGCGTAAAGGCGAGCAGTTTTTTATGCAGCATCTTATTGATGGCGATTTAGCCTCAAACAATGGCGGCTGGCAATGGGCTGCAAGTACCGGATGTGACGCTCAACCTTACTTTAGAGTATTCAATCCTATCACCCAAAGTGAACGCTTTGATCCAAGTGGTGATTTTATTCGTAAATATCTGCCTGAATTAGAAAAAGTGCCAGATAAACACATTCATTTCCCACATACTTACTTAGCAGCAACGGGGCAAAATGAACACTGTTACTGGCCGGCAATTGTTGATCATAAAGCGGCACGAGCGAGGGCTTTAGCTGCATTTAAGGTGTGATATGGATAACCAATTATCAGTCGATAAATTTGTAGAAATATACCAAAAGCTTGATAAAGATAACCTAGACTTATTAACTGAAATTTACGCTCAAAACATTCACTTTATAGATCCGCTGCATGAGATTAATGGCCTTGAAGATTTAAGACGTTATTTTTGTGGTTTATATAGTAATGTTAAGCATTGTCGATTTGACATAACCGATTCATTTACCAACGATAATAATGCATTTGTATACTGGACAATGCATTATTCTCACCCAAAACTTAATGCAGGTAATACAATTTCAGTGCAAGGGCACAGTAAACTCGTTTTCGAAGGTGAAAAAATTATTAATCACCGAGATTACTTTAACGCTGGAGAGCTTTTGTATAAGCATATTCCATTACTGGGCAACATTATTAATTTTATTGATAAAAGGGCTGGTTAATTATGATTACGCTTATTACAGGTGCAACATCAGGTATAGGTGAACAACTTGCAATAAAGTATGCTGAGGAGGGCGACACAGTCATTGCGTGTGGACGAAATACGCAAAAGCTCGCTGAACTTGCAAAACATAACAACATAGAAACCTGCCAATTTGATGCAACTAACTTGCAAGATATTAAAGCTGCGACCCTAGGTTACCCACAATTTGACCGTGTTATTCTTAACGCTGGTAATTGCGAGTATGTTGATGATGCTCGTAATTTTGATAGTGCTCTTTTTGAACGTGTTATCAATGTTAACTTACTCTCTATGGGTTATTGCTTAGAAGCACTACTACCTAAAATAACATCAGGCGGCCAGTTAGTGATGGTTAGTTCGAGTGTTACTTACTTACCTTTACCTCGGTCAGAAGCTTATGGCGCATCAAAGGCGGGCGTGAGTTATTTAGCTAAAACCTTGGCAGTGGATTTAAATGATGTTGATGTCACACTAGTTCATCCTGGTTTTGTAAAAACCCCGCTTACTGATAAAAATGATTTTCCTATGCCTATGGCTGTTAGCGCTGAAAAAGCGGCTGATTACATTATAAAAGGCGTTAAAAAGCGTCGTAAAGAAGTTCATTTTCCGTATCGTTTCACACTTATATTAAAAGCATTGCGAATATTGCCACTTTCGCTTTGGCTTAAAATTGCAAAAGGATTAACCCGTTGAAAAAAATAGCAATAATTGGGACTGGCGTATCAGGTTTAACCTGCGGACACCTATTGCACAAGCATTATGATGTCACTCTATTTGAAAAGAATGATTATATTGGTGGCCACACTGCCACGGTAGATGTAAATCACAGTGGTATCAACTATGCGGTTGATACCGGTTTTATTGTATTTAACGATAGAACATATCCTTACTTTGAAAAGCTGCTTGAGCGCATCGGTGTAAAACGTAAACCAACACAAATGAGCTTTAGCGTTCACAACGAAGCTACGGGCTTTGAGTACAATGGGCATACATTTACAAGTTTGTTTGCTCAGCGTAGAAACATAGTTAGACCTAAGTTTTGGCGTTTGTTATACGATATCGTGCGTTTTAACAAACTGTGTAAGGCTTTGTATGAAAAAGGCCAATACACTGAGCAATCACTCGGTGAGTTGCTAAAACAGCATCGCTTTAATGACTTCTTTAAATACCACTACATTTTGCCAATGGGTGCAGCTATTTGGTCTACTAGTATTAAAGAGATGGAAAACGTGGGCGTGGAATTTTTTGTAAAATTCTTTTTTAATCACGGTTTATTAGATATTACTAATCGTCCACAATGGTATGTTATTCCGGGTGGTTCTCGTGAATACATCAAACCTCTGATCGCCGGCTTTGCTGATAAAATACAACTAAACACTCACATAAAATCGGTAACCAGAGATGAGCAGGGTGCAACAATTACTTTTGCTGATGGTGAGCAAGCTGTGTTTGATAAAGTTATTTTCGCGTGTCATTCAGATCAAGCGTTAGCGTTACTTGGTGATGCCTGCGAGCAAGAAAGCAAAGTGTTGGGTGCTATCCCATACACAGAGAATTCGGTGGTGTTACATACAGATGTATCATTATTACCAGATAGGAAAGCTGCGTGGGCGAGTTGGAATTATTTACTAAATAATAATACCGACAAAGCCGCTGTGGTTACGTATCAAATGAACATACTGCAAGGGATAGACTCTGATACCCAATTTTGTGTCACTTTAAATCACTTAGAAGGGATCAACCAAAGTAAGATTTTACGTGAATTTACCTATCACCACCCCGTGTTTAATCAACAATCAATTGCTGCTCAGCAACTGAAGAGTACGGTTGATGGTCAAAACAATACCTATTTTTGTGGTGCCTATTGGTATAACGGCTTTCATGAAGATGGCGTACGTAGTGCCGTTGATGTTTCAAAACAACTTGGAGTAGAGTTTGACTAATGCAGTGTATTTAGGCGATGTAAAGCATCGCCGTTTTGCTGTAAAACACCATGCGTTTAATTACCCACTTTATATGATGTGGGTTGATTTAAATAATACTCACGCGCTCAATGGCGTCCACAAACAGCTCGGTACTTCAGGATTTAAAGCATTAAAGTTTGAGCAATCTGATTATTTAAAGGGGTTACTCGATAGTCAACATCAGCCCATTATAGAGCGTGCCCATGCGCAGCTAGCCCAGCTGGGCGTAGATGAAAAATTTAGCCATGTATACCTGCTAGGGCAATTACGCTGTTTGGGCATTTATTTCAGCCCTGTAAACTTTTATTTTTTTGGTCATCAAGATAATGAATTTAGCTACATGGTGGCTGAGGTGAGTAATACTCCATGGAATGAGCGACATTACTACTTGGTTCCCCTACAAAAAAAAGTGAACTTTAAGAAAGTATTTTCCGTATCACCTTTTATGAATTTAGATATGAACTATCATTGGACAGTACGTCAAAAGAAAGACAATATACTGATTCGTATAGAAAATAAGCGCGATGAAGAACTGCTTTTTGATGCTTCATTAAGGTTACAGCGTCAACCATTGTGCAATGTTCAAATGAGCAAGCTGTTAAAGCGTTTTCCTGCGATGACTTGGTCTATTTTCAGAGGTATTTACTATCAGGCATTTAAATTGTTTGTTAAAAAAGTCCCATTTTTAGGTCATTCAGGCAAACTTTAAAATTTTAATTTATGTTGTTTAACAAGTAATAACAATAATATAGGTAAGTATATGGAAAAGGTATCGAGCTTACGCGTTCAGGAACGCACTAGTTGGTTTACTAACTTGTATAAAAAGTTAGTGTTTAAAGCGTTCTCGTCAATTGAAACGGGCCAAATAGTACTGGTTGAGAATAACCAGCAGTCTGTATTTGGAGATGCGTCTTCAGAGCTTAAAGTAACGGTAACTGTAAACGATAACGCCATGTATAAAGCGTTCGCACTTTCAGGTAGTGTGGGTGCAGGTGAGTCATACATTTTAGGGCAATGGCAATGTGACAATTTAACTCGCTTAATCGAAATTTTTGCGATTAACCAAGATCAGTTAGATGCGTTTGAAAAGAAATTTGCGTTCTTTAGCAATATCGCCCACCGTATAAACCATATAAAAAACAAAAACTCTCATGCAGGTTCAAAAAAGAATATTGTTGCTCACTATGACTTAGGCAACGACTTATATGAGTCTTTCTTAAGTAAAGAAATGCTATATTCGAGCGCGGTCTACCCAAGCAAAGACGCCACTCTTGAACAAGCGCAGCAATACAAACTTCAACGTATTTGTGAACAAGTTGAATTACAGCAAGGTGACACAGTTATTGAAATTGGTACAGGGTGGGGGGCATTTGCCATTTATGCCGCAACTCATTATGACTGTCATGTAACCACGACCACTATTTCTGATGAACAACACGACTATGTTGCTAACAAAGTTAAACAGCTTGGACTCGAAAGCAAAATCACTTTACTCAAACAAGACTACCGTCTATTGACTGGAAAATACGATAAGCTGGTCTCAATAGAGATGATTGAGGCAGTAGGTCATGACTACTTACCTAGCTTCTTTACCAAGTGTGGTGAGTTATTAAAAGATGACGGTGCCATGCTTATTCAAGCAATTACGATTAGCGATCAGCGTTATCAACATTACTTAAAAAATTCAGACTTTATACAACAGTATATTTTCCCTGGTGGGTGTTTGCCTTCGCTTAATGAAATGAGTGAACAAATTAAAAATAACACCGATATGAATATCCACACCATCAATGATATTGGTGCTCACTATGCCCGCACTCTTGCCGATTGGCGTGAGCGTTTTATTGCCAGCTGGCCAGAGCTTGATAGCGATAAGTTTGATGATCGTTTCTATCGCTTATGGCTATTTTACCTTGCCTATTGTGAGGGGGCATTCAGAACTCGAGCCACCAGTACTGTGCATTTAATGGCACGTAAACCCCGCTTTACGAGTAGTAATGATGAGATTGCACTCGCTTATTAACTTTTTGCTGTTTCAGGTAGTGTGGTTTATGTGCCTGCTACTTGAACAGGACTCATTAGTTTTTTCTGCTGTAGTCATAGCGTTGATGTTTTACTTATCAGCACAAAAAAAACAAGATGCTTTACTGGTTTTTAAAGCCCTGCCATTGGCTCTATTGTGTGAGTTTATTGCGGTTCAGTTAGGGCTATTTGAGTTTAAAGTTGATCCGTTTCCATTATGGCTGGTGTTTTTATGGATCGCATTAGTGCTGTGTATTAACACCTCAATGTCGTTTCTAACTAAGCTTAAACCGTGGCAAGCATTTTGTGTGTGTTTGTTATTCGCGCCAGGCAGTTATTGGGCTGGTTCGCGATTTGATGTACTAGAATTAGGGATGCCACTGTGGCAGTTTTGGCCACTTTACGGTGCTTTATGGGCTGCAACATTTACCCTTATTTTATTTATAAACGGTAAAATAGGCGCGTTTGTTAAGCAATAAAATGATACTGCTTGGAGGTAACGATGAAAACGCTTTTAAATTTACTTATGGTCTATGCTTTAATCAACTCCGTTGCTTACGCTGACACCCAATTTAATAAGGTGGGCGAAGCCCGCATGGAATATCTGTTTTGGGATGTTTATGATGCAACGCTTTACACACCCTCTGGTACTTATACTGCCAAGCAAACGCCTGTTAAATTTACCTTAACTTACTTGCGCGATTTTGACGCTAAAGACATTGTAAAAGCGACTAATGAACAGTGGCAACATTTAGGCAAACCTCAACTTTCAGCTCGCTATGCAGATAAATTACTCTCGATATGGCCAAATATTAAAAAAGGTGAATCGTTAACCTTGCTGACTGATCAGCAAGGACACAGTACTTTTTTTCATAACGATAACCCAATAGGCCGTATTGATGATGCCACGTTTGCTGAAGATTTTTTAGCTATTTGGTTAAGTGAAAATACGTCGGAACCATCAATTAGAAATCAACTACTAGGGATTTAATATGATTAATCTAAAACGCGTTAAAGTCGCCATGGTATTGGCCGTTAGCTTTTTTATTGCCAGTTGTTCAGCCCCAAGTGTTGAACATTACAAAGGTTCAGAGCCAAATTTCGATTTTAAGACCTTCTTTAGTGGCGATTTGAAAGCCTATGGCGTTGTACAAGACTTTAAAGGTGAATTAACCCGTAAGCTTGTTGTGGATTTAAGCGCTACGTGGGACGGCAATAAGGGCATTATTGAAGAAGATTTTGTTTACGATGATGGGGAAACACAAAAACGCATCTGGAAAATAACCTTAAACGACGATAACACTTTAACTGGAACGGCCTCAGATGTTTTAGGAATAGCCACAGGTGAAAGTGACGGCAGTGTGTTTCATTGGAATTATAATGTAGAGATCCCTTACGATGGCAGCACGTTGGAAGTTAATTTTGACGATTGGATGTACCTAGTAACAAATACCCGCTTGATAAACCGTACGTCTATTGTTAAGTTTGGTGTTGAGGTTGGGGAAGTGATCTTAGTAATAGAGAAGGTAGAGTGAGTCATTAAGGTGCAAAGCTGCACTAATAGTGTGCCTAAATTAAGCTTTTGTTAACTCAACTCGCTGTAATTTACAGTGAATTTTACTATTTTTACTAATTTTTTAGTATTTTAGATAAAAAACGTAATTTGCTGTTGCTAACTCTTCGAAAATGCATAAAGATAGGATTTGCGAAGGCAAAATAATAACGAATAGGAATCTAATAATGAACAAAGCTCAACTAGTTGAAAAAATCTCTACTGACGCAGAAATCTCTAAAGCAGCCGCTACACGTGCACTTGATGCATTCACAGGCGCTGTAACTTCTTCATTAAAAGAAGGCAACTCTGTTGCATTAGTTGGTTTTGGTACTTTTTCAGTTAAAGAACGTGCTGCACGCACGGGTCGTAACCCACAAACGGGTGCAGAAATCCAAATTTCAGCAGCGACTATCCCAAGCTTTAAACCAGGTAAAGGTCTTAAAGACCAAGTAAACCTATAATTTTTGGTTTATAAAATATAATAAAAGGGCTATTAAGCCCTTTTTTTTTATCGTAAATTTTTGGTTATTTAATTTACGCTATTTAACCTTAGATCAGCTTATTTAGCTTTAAGCGCTTTATCACCTCGGCCAATGCCGACCGCGCCTGAGCGTACTACTTCTATGATGTCGGTTTCGTGGCGTAAGGTATCTAAGAACGACTCTATTTTATCGGTGCTGCTTACCAGTTGTAGGCTATAACTCTGGCGACCCATATCTAAAATAGCCCCTTGAAATACATCAACAACGCGGGTTACTGCCGCACGAGTTGCTTCGTCTTTGGCAAATACTTTTACTAATAGTAGTTCACGCTCTATGTGGCTCATGTCAGTTAAATCAATCACTTTAAGCACATCGACCAGTTTGTTCACTTGCTTCGTTATTTGTTCAACAATTCTGTCATCGCCCTTAGTGGTTACCGTAATGCGAGAAAGTGATTCATCGTCTGTGGTACCCACTGTTAAGCTATCAATATTGTAGGCTCGCTGAGAAAATAGTCCCACTATACGTGATAACGCACCGGGTTCATTTTCTAATAATATAGATAATATACGACGCATTATGCCTTCACTCCTTTTCTTAACCACATCTCATCTATGCCACCGTGCTTAATTTGCATCGGATAAACATGTTCTTTTTCGTCTACTAAAATATCTAAAAATACCAATCTATCGGTGATCGACATGGCTTTGTCTATCGCTGGTTGTAACTCATCAAGGGTGTTTACTCTGATACCCACATGGCCATAGCTTTCAACAAGCTTTACAAAATCAGGCAAAGATTCCATATACGATGAAGAGTGTCTGCCGCCATAAATCATGTCTTGCCATTGTCTTACCATCCCCAGTGAGCGGTTATTTAAGGAGATCACCTTTACTGCTAAGTTATACTGTAAACAGGTTGATAGCTCTTGAATGTTCATTTGTATAGAGCCGTCGCCAGTTACACATAAAGACTCTTTTTCAGGAAAAGCCAGTTTAACGCCCATTGCTGCAGGTAAACCAAAGCCCATAGTGCCTAAACCACCGGAATTGATCCACTGTCGAGGGTGTTTAAATGGGTAATACTGCGCGGCAAACATTTGGTGTTGGCCAACATCAGAGCTGACATAAGCATCTCCGTTGGTCGCTTCATATATTGCCTCTATAACTGCCTGAGGTTTTATTTTGTCACCATCGCTATTGTAACTAAGGCATTTTTGTTCACGCCAGCTGATCACTTGTCGCCACCAATCTTCTTGTGCACTGCGATCAATTTTAATTGGACTTTTATCTATGGCAGTTTGTAATTGCTCAAGTACCGTTGCCAAACAGCCAACAACAGGAATATGTGATTTAATGGTTTTAGAAATAGAGGTTGGATCAACATCAACATGCACGATAGTGGCATTAGGGCAGAATTTTTGAACGTTATTAGTAACCCGATCATCGAATCGTGCGCCAAGCGCTAAAATAACATCGGCATTGGCCATTGCTTTATTGGCTTCTAATGTACCGTGCATACCCAACATACCAATAAAGTTGGGGTGTATGCCCGATATACCGCCCAGTCCCATTAGGGTGTTGGTTATAGGGGCGTTAAGCGATTCGACTAAATGAGTTAGTTGCTCTGAGGTGTTTGAAAGCACAATACCGCCACCAGAATAGATAACCAGTTTCTTCGCTTCTAAAATCGCAGTAACGGCCTTACGAATTTGTTTAGAGTGACCCTTGGTATTAGGGTTATAGGTTCTAAGTTCGGTTGCTGGCGGGAAGTTGTAAGCAAAAGTCAGTTCTGGGTTAAGCATGTCTTTAGGAAGTTCTACTACCACCGGGCCTGGGCGGCCAGTGCTGGCAATATAAAAGGCTTTGGCAAGAATATTAGGTATTTCACTAGCGCTTCTACAATTAAAGCTATGCTTTACAATGGGGCGAGAGCAGCCAACAATATCGGTTTCTTGAAACGCGTCATCGCCAATTAGGTTTGTTGGTACCTGACCTGATAACACCACCATAGGAATTGAATCCATATACGCAGTTGCTATGCCTGTTACACAATTTGTTGCACCAGGGCCTGATGTAGCAAGTACAACACCTACCTCACCGGTGGCTCTTGCATAGCCATCGGCCATGTGTGTAGCCGCTTGTTCATGGCGTACTAAAATGTGCTCAATATCGTCTTGCTGAAAAAGTGCGTCGTATAAATCTAATACTGAGCCGCCGGGATAACCAAATATATACTTTACCTTTAGCTCTTTTAATGACTTAACAACCAATTCAGAGCCATTATATTCTTGTTTACTCATCCTCATTCCTCTGTTGATTACATGCAAAAAAAAACCCCCGCGTAGTGCGAGGGTTTTAAAAAGCATTTTTCACCTTTTAATACATCCCCGCTGGGCTTATCACTAAGACCAGTACGAGTAAGACTAAAAGGCGAAATTGTGTATTCATGATGTTTTGCTCTTTAAAATAAAATGCTGTTTAAATAACAATTTTTGTATGTGGTTATTTTTAAGGCTTTTGAACGCACATGTCAACCCATTAAACTGATTTTTGGATTAAAAATTCATTTTTAAATGTTTTTTAATCTAATAATCTATTTGATATGAGTTATTTTCACTTTATAAGCAGAAATTATGCAGTTTTGCGTGTTCACTTAGGGTTGGGGATGGTCAGAGAGAAAATTTAAATGCTGTGTTTCTGGCATAAAAAAAGCCAGCATTAGCTGGCTTTTAATTTAACAGTCCTAATTACAGACGGTCAATTACTGATTGTGTGAAATCAGTAGTGCCGTGGCTGCCGCCTAAATCGCGGGTAGTACGGTCGCCTGATTTAATTACATCAGCCACTGCGCTACGAATACGCTCAGCTGTATCGCCCATGTTTAAATGCTCTAGCATTTGAATAGAGGCTAAAATCACTGACGTAGGGTTTGCAAGGTTTTTACCAGCAATATCAGGTGCGCTACCATGAACAGCTTCAAAAATAGCAGCATCTTCACCAATGTTTGCACCAGGTGCCATGCCTAAACCGCCTACTAAGCCTGCACATAAGTCAGATAAAATATCGCCAAATAAGTTCGTTGTAACGATAACGTCAAACTCTTCAGGGGTCATTACAAGCTTCATACATGTTGCATCAACAATCATTTCAGTTGATTCAATTTCTGGGTAACGCTCAGCTACTTCACGCGCCACTTTTAAGAATAAACCAGAGGTTGATTTTAAAATATTTGCTTTATGTACAGCAGTTACTTTTTTACGACCTTCGCGCACAGCAAGTTCGTATGCGAACGTTACAATTTTTTCTGCGCCTTCGCGAGTGATCACTGATTTTGCTTCAGCTTCAGTACCATCTTCAGATACAACTTGGCCTGCACCTGAATACATACCTTGTGTGTTTTCACGAATAGTGATGATATCAATATCGTCGTAACGTGCTTTAGTACCGGCAAACGATTTAACCGGACGTACATTGGCATACAAACCAAATTGCTTACGAAGCGTTACGTTGATAGATGTAAAACCTTCGCCTACTGGCGTGGTTAATGGCCCTTTTAAGGTGATTTTATTTTTAGCAATTGTGTCAATTGTTTCTTGTGGAAGCAATTCGCCCGTTTTTTCAAGCGCAGCAAGGCCAGCGTCAACAAATTCATAATCAAAATCGCATCCTGCGGCTTTTAGTATTTCAAGTGCTGAGTCGATAATGCTTGGGCCGATGCCGTCGCCTTTGATCACTGTTATGGTTTGTTTGGCCATGAACTTTTCCTTTAAAGATTTGGATACACACATAAATAATAAACACTTACAGAGTTTAGACTACTTATATGACAGGGGTGCTAAATTTAAGCCGGCATTTATACCAATTTATTAGACATTTTGCCAGTTTATAGTATCAATACAGGGTATAACTTTAAGTTATAACGATAATAAGTCAGCTAAATACTATTGTGTAACCCTAAGCGCAGCAGCGATTGATTAAAATCGGCTTCACTTTGCCAACCATGGCGACTAAGTTGTTGATTCAATATTTGCTGTTGCCATGCTGTTAATGGCAGGTTAGGTTGAAGTATACGCTGTGCCACTACCTTTAGTGCCGCCCATAATTGACCGGCATCATTAAGCTGCTTTTTAGGGAGTTGCTCAGCATTTAATAAAGCCGATGCCCACGGATCGCCACTAAGTAATTCGTTAAGCTCGTTATTTAAATGAGGAGCATCTATTTTGTTTACACCAAAAAATGCACTAAACGGTGTATCGAGCGATTTATTCGGTGTTTTGTCAATGGTAATTTTTCTAGAAATATTTGGGCTGTAATGTATCAACACATAATATAAGTAAGCATATAAGCTTAAGCTAATGCGCTCACTTTGTACGCGAGGATTATGTTTTACTAGTAGCGCTAAAATATTAATTAAACAGCTGATACGGGTGCATAAAAAGGCATGTAAAGGATGAGCGATACTATTTACTAATTGCTTAAACAGCACCCCTTGAATAATAGCCGGTGCTTTATCGTAACCCACCATAGATAAGCTATGTCTTAAGTCTTTAGCCGGTAATCGCTCTTTATTGTAGTGCTGCACCGCTATGCATACTGACTTTATAACATCAGGGTAGGGGGTAAGTAAGGTATTTAAAGCCTTAAAACTGTATTCTTTTTGAGCTTTTATTTGTTTTACTAATTGGTACAAAGGCGTTTGTGCAGAGTGTTCACTGTGTGGAATATTAACATGTTCACTGTCCCATACTTTTAAAAACAAGCGGTTATCATTGCACTCCCATGCTTTAGAGTCATCGGTGAGTGATGCTTTAATACGATACCATGCCATTTTAGTATTGGCGTTATTAACAATAATATGTCGTTCTAGCCTATCAGTGGCTAAATAAACCATGGCTTGGTCAGCATAGACGACTTGGCTGCCAGGTATGTATTGCCCTAGGTGGGCAACTAGCGCTTTTAATAACGCCTGTGCAAATGAGTTTGGGGTTCTTATATATAAATCGGCGACTGCTTTATAAAAATTTATGTGTTGTTGTTTTTCATTACAAGTAACGTTAAGTGCTAATATATTAGCTAAAGAAACCAACACACTGGCACCGTCATAAAGCATAATTTTAGGTGTATCTAATAATGCGTGTTTGTATTTGCCTAATTTTGCCAAAATATGAGCAATTTGATGCGCGGGTTGTTTAGCCGTTAATATTACTTTGGCTGCGAGCTTATGGCGTAATTGCCACATTTTTGTATCGGTTTCGTTAAACGTTTGATGTTGAGCTAACTTATTTAATTGCTTGGCAACACAAAGGTGTTCCACCAACGAGGCGCTAATGTAAAGCTCGGTTAAATTACTGTCGTAGTTTTGACTGCTACACAGAGCACAGGTTAATACACACTGATTAACGACTAAATTGGTTGCGTAGCTATAATGTGTTTTATACAGATTAAGCTGAGCTTGTAACGCTGCTGGGTTTTGTTTGTATATCGCTGCGTATTGCTCTGATAGTTTACACACAAGAGGGTAAAAGGTATGCCACTGGCTTTTATTATTATGGGAGTTTAAAAGCAGTTGCGTGCTTTCGAGTAGCTTTTTTAATTTACCCGACAGTGGAGCTTCCATTAAATTTTTCCATCATTATGCTCAAGGTATTTTTCATAAGCACTAGGGCCCCACATTAATAGTTGGCCATTTTTAAATAACAACCCAGTACATTCATCCATGGTGGTGATGCCGTCTGAGGTTTTGTGCTGGGTACGATAAAAAATCACTTGCCACACTTGCTCGCCATCACGTTTAGCATAGGTTAAATCTGGGCTACCTAAATATTCAAGCACATCATTTAGCGTAAAGGTATCTTCTAAGCGCAATTTTTCTATATAGCGTTTATTAAATGCTTCTCTGTCTTGCCAAATCATAGCTTGTGGATCGTCTTTATAAAACATAATAACCGACGTGGCTACTAGTGCATATAAGCCTAATCCTAATATTAAATACCTAAAAAACTTTTTAAACATTGCCTACCCAGACCAAAATAACTATCGCTAGTATACGTATTGCTAGTGTACAGTGCTATTAACTTGCGACTAATTAAGCCTTAACTGCTTTAAACTAAAGCCTAAATGGATATCTGTACGCAAACTCACCAGTTGCTTAGAAATAACAAACATATCCATATCCTCATTAAGCTTTTTTTGTAACCGCGCATTTAACGATTCATCAATTAGCGCATCTTCAATAGAGCTATATTTATTAACTAATTGCTGCGCGGATTTAACACCAATGCCTTTAACACCAGGAATGTCGTTGGTTTTATCGCCTGCAAGTGCCCAAAAGTCGATTAGTTTATGCTGCTCAACGGCGAAGCGCTCTTGAATGTGTTGTTCATTCAGGTGCTGCTTTTTAAAGTAATCGTAGACTTCAATATGCTCATTTAAATGAGGTAAAAAGCCTTTATCGGTCGAGACAATGGTGTTGTTTATCTGATTATTCGCGGCTTTATGCGCTAAAGTCGCAATAATATCGTCGGCTTCATCGTTAGTCGGTTCAAACACCACAATACCGGTTTCTTCAATGGCCGCTTTAAAATGTGGTAACGCGCTTTTTAGGGTCTCTGGCATGGGGGCACGGGAATGTTTGTAGTCTTTATAAAAGTGGTAACGCCAGCTTTTTTCACCATCAAAAACCGCAATTGCATGGGTTGCATTGGTGGTGGTTAAAAGTTTTTTGCATGCATGTGCAACCCGTGCACAGCAGGCTTTTAACATGTGCTCTTCGCTGTGATGGCTTTGGTTTGCATCAACAGCATAAATGCGCCTAATTAAATTAAGCGCATCAATAAGGAGTAAATGGGGATTCAATTATAAACTCACGCTTTTATTGTATAACAAGGAATATACTTACTTCCGGGAAGTTTCATTCTACCTTGTTCTACAAATGCTTGTAAAAGCTTGTCCATTGCTTTCATTAAATCAGGCTCACCACTTAGCACATAGGGGCCATGCTCTTTAATGGCATTTAAGCCTTCTTCTTTTACGTTACCTGCAACAATTCCCGAAAACGCACGGCGTAAATTAGCGGCGAGCTGTTGTTTGGGTTGTTCAAGGTGTAAATCAAGTGATGCCATGGCTTCATGGGTAGGGTAAAAAGGCTGCTGAAAATCATTTTCTATTTTCAAGGTCCAGTTAAAGTAATAGGCATCGCCTTGGCTTTTACGATATTCGCGAACCCCGTTCATGGCAGATTTAAGCTTTTGGCTAACTAATTGAGGGTCATCAATTATCACTTCAAACTTACTCAGCGCAGCATCACCTAAAGTCAATTGAATAAACTTACACAGTTCTTCAAAGTAAGCTTTGCTGTGTTTAGGGCCTGTTAAAATAACCGGTAAACACTGTTTGTCATTTTCAGGGTGTAATAAAATACCTAATAAATACAGTAACTCTTCAGCTGTACCTGCGCCACCTGGAAAAATAATTATAGCATGTGCGGTGCGAACAAATGCCTCAAGTCGTTTTTCAATGTCGGGTAAAATCACCAGCTCATTTACAATTGGGTTGGGTGGCTCTGCCGCTATAATACTGGGCTCAGTTAAACCTAAATAACGATTATTGGTAATACGTTGCTTTGCATGGCCAATGGTCGCGCCTTTCATTGGGCCTTTCATTGCACCTGGGCCACAACCGGTACAAATATTTAAGCCACGCAAACCTAGTTCATAGCCAACTTGCTTGGTGTATTTATATTCTACCTCGTTAATAGAGTGGCCACCCCAACATACAATCATGTTAGGTTCGCTATTTACCTTAAGTGCGTCGGCATTTCTGAGCATATCAAAAACCATGTGGGTAATAGCTTTAGTTTCTTGCAGGTTCTTTTCATACTTTTGGCAAATAAACAAAATATCGCGAATAACCGAAAATATGTGCTCATGTATACCTGTTACTATGTGACCATCAACAAAGGCCGTTTGCGGAGGGTTCTCTAATTCAATTTTTATACCGCGTTCACGGCTAACCAAACGTATATCAAAATCTTTGTGTTTATCGTAAATATCGTTACTTACGTCGGTGTGGCTGCCTACATTAAGCACGGCCAATACACAGTTTCTAAATAGTCTGTAGCGTTCGCTGTTTGATGATTGCTCGAGTAAGTCTACTTCTAGCTGCGACAATAAATCTAATACCCCCGTAGGGTTTAATTGTATTAGCATAGACATTCTCCTTGAAACTTCTTGGGTAAATTTACTGCGTAGTTATGCCTTATACTCAAAGGTAAAAGTGCATAACACTATTTACTAATACACAGACGATCCCGGCCTGAGTTTTTAGCATCGTATAGAGCTTCATCGGCTCTATCAAACGCTTTTAGAGGGGTGTCACCCACTTTAAATTGGGTTGCACCCAATGAAACGGTAATTTGAATTTGCTGGTCTTTAAATTTAAACGGGATCTTTTTAATCGACTGCCTCAATTTATTAAGGTGTTCAGTTGCACTATCAAGTGAAGTTCGCGGCATTAATAACACAAACTCTTCGCCGCCATAACGGGCAATAAAATCAGTTTGTCTAATCGATTTTTGCAGCGCTTTGGCAATCACTTGCAAGGTAATGTCGCCCGCTGTGTGGCCAAAACGATCGTTAATTGATTTAAAATGGTCAACATCAATAACCACTAAGGTTATGTCTGACGGGCGTTCGTTAAATACATTGATTTCGTGATTATAACGTTCATCAAAAGCTGCGCGATTAGGTAATTTGGTAAGACTGTCGAGTAAACTTTTAAAACGTTGTTCATTTAAACGTTTCTTATAATTACTAACTTTGTTTTCTAAACTGCCAATTCTATCGTTTATTTGTGCAAAGCTAGAAATTAAAATTTGGCGATCTTTTTGTTCTAGCTGCTCTTTTTCTAAAATATCAGCACTTAATGAGCGTAACTCATTTTCAACCAATTGCTTTAACTCTGTAATTGATGTTGCTTTATTTGTTTGTGTATTTAAATTTCTTAGCTTTTCACCAATTCGTTGATTAATTGAGTCAAACTCAACAGTCATCGATTCAGAATGTTCACTGGTCGATACCAATGAGCGATGTAGCTCTTCAAGCGTTTGGTTTAAAGAGGTTAAAAAGCTTTGCGCTGATTCACGTTCAACTTGGATGCTTTGTACAATAAGTACAATTACATCAATTGCTGCATCAAGTAGCTGATCAACCGCTCTATTTTTAGCAATACGTTTTTTAATTAAATACAGCGCTTCGTTTGCTTTTTCTTCAAGCACTAACTCGCTGACTAACTTAAACAGTTTGTCAGTAAGAATGGTTAAATTAGGCGGCTCAAAGGTGGTATTACTTTTAGCAATTAAGGCTTGATGATAAAAAGTAATTAGCTGGTTTAATACGGGTATAAAACCATGTACCGATTGAATATCGTCTAGCTCGTTATCGAGCAAATGGCGAAGCGTTCTGCGCGTATCGTCAGGCAAACCTTTAGTTTGTTGTAATTGTTTGCCTGCATTTTGAACGCTGGTAAAAAGGTCACGTTGATGTGCGAGTTGAATGGCTTCTTGGTTTTTTAGCAAGGCTAAAATATCATCTACCAAAGGCGAAAAGTCCTCAAAACTCATGCCTTTGTTGAGTGCACTGCGGAACTTGGCCAGACGGTTATCAAGCTCAGTATCAAGTCCCTTACAGCTTAAAGATAACTTAGCTGCAAAGTTAGAAAGCGTACTCACTTGATGTTGACGCGCACTTTCTATTACTTTTCTACTGTCGATTGCTTGTTTTAATTTTTGTTCCACCGTATTGGAGCTCCTAGACACCTACACACCATCATTTTAGTACCGTTATTGTTTTAGTTTACAACAAAAACATATTAATAGTAGGGATGAGATCAAAAACTTAATGTTTTTAATAACAAAATACGAACGATCTTGAATATAAGTGCATTTATCGCTTTTAATTCACTTTTAAAAAGGGTCTTGTTAATCTTGGTACAATAATACCTTATATAAAAAAGAGCCTCATGAAAAAGCTACTTGCCTTATCAATTTTAGCAGCCTGTTCAGCACCAGCATTTGCCGACGTTAATTACGCTTTAAACATCTCCCAGCCAGAACATCACCTAGGTGATGTAAATGTAGAATTCCCTAAAACGGCGCAATCTTATTTAGATGTAAAACTGCCAGCATGGCGCACTGGCCGCTATGAAATTTTAAATCTTGCTAATGGTGTACGTTATTTTAAAGCCAGCGATGATGAAGGTAATGCACTAAAGTGGGAAAAAATAGATCACAGCACATGGCGTGTTCATTTAAACGAGCCAACTCAAGTTAATGTTGATTACCAAGTGTATGCTAATGAGCTAGGTAAGCGCGCTCGTCATATTGATGACAGCCATGCCTTTGTTGATGCTTCAGGCTTTTTTATGTTTAGCGAATCATTTCGCCAAGAGCCAGTTACGGTTGAATTAAACGTACCTAAAGCATGGCGCTCGGTGTCGGGTATGGAAAACTATAAAAACAAACACAGCTTTAAAGCCAGCGACTACGACGTGTTGGTAGACTCACCAATAGAAACCGGTATTAACGAGCTACGTACTTTTGAAGTTGATGGCCGAGAGTACGAACTAGTGGTGTGGGGCGAAGGTAATTACGACATAGAACTGATGCTATCCGATTTAAAAAAGCTAGTAGCAACGGGCAATGTAATTTGGGACAGCTACCCGTATGAGCGTTATGTATTTATGGTACATGCTACATCGGGCGCGGGCGGCGCAACCGAACACTTAAACTCAACTATTATTCAACGCCCACGCGATCGCTTTGCTAAACGTGAAGATTACTTAGCTTTTATAAGCACAGCGGCACATGAATTTATTCATACTTGGAATGTAAAAGCGTACCGTCCTAAAGGGCTTGCGCCATACGACTACACCAATATAAATTATTCAAAACTGCTGTGGATTGCTGAAGGGTCTACCAGCTATTTTGAAGACCATTTATTAGTGCGCTCAGGTATTCAAACCACCGATGAGTTTTTTAAGAACTTTAGTAAAACCATTAATCGCCACCTCACAACCCCTGGGCGTGAAGTGCAAAGTGCTAGCGAAACCAGCTTTGATAAATGGATAAATCAAGGTGGTGATCATGCTCGTAACTATGGCACTAATATCTACCTTGAAGGCTCGTTATTGTCGATGGCGTTAGATATCGACCTACTAGAAAAAAGCCAAGGTAAAATAAGCTATAAAAATGTACATAACGAACTTTATAAGCAGCATAAGCTACCAGCGGGTTTTACTGAGCAAGACGTATTAGCTATTTTAAAGCAGTTAACAGGGCGTGATTACAGCAATTGGTGGCAAACAAATGTTAGCTCACCAGCTAGCCTAGATTTTGATGCACTGCTAGCAAAAGTAGGTTTGAGCTTTGAGCTACCTGAAAAAGCCAAAGCCACACCAAGCTTAGATGCATTTACTAAAAATACTGGCGAGTTACTTACGCTTACCCATGTTCGCCGCGATGGTGCTGCATGGCAGGGCGGCTTAACCACCGACGATAAGCTAGTCGCTATTAACAAAAAGCATGTAGGGAAAGACTTAACCGCGAGCCTAGAAACCTTTAAAATAGGAGACAAGGTAACTGTTGATTTTATTCGCCGTGATGCATTAATGTCGACTGAGCTTGTGTTGTCTGAAGATTTTGACAAACCTAAAAAAGTAGTCGCTAATAAAAATGCTACTGCTGAGCAAAAAGCGCTGTTTAAAGCATGGATGGGTGTAGCGCATCCAAATGATGTGAAAAAAGACGACTAACATCGTATATCATATTGTTTAAAAAGGAGCTTAGGCTCCTTTTTTGTTTATTGGGCGCTATATTGTAACAATTTATCTCAGCGCAGTTGACCTGACTCATACTTAATGAGTAATCTGCTGGTTCAATAATAAAAGGGATTCTATAATGCGTTTAAAACCTCTTGTTGCCACGTTGGTAGCAACCTGTTCACTGGCACTTTCTTTTGCGGCTCATGCCGATGAAGGCATGTGGCAACCTCATCAACTACCAGAGCTCGAGTCAATTTTAAAAGCCAAAGGGCTTGAAATTAGCGTTGATTCAATTTCAAAATTAACCGAATTTCCAATGAATGCGGTTATCAGCTTAGGCGGTTGTACAGCCTCGTTTGTTTCGCCAAAAGGCTTAGTTGTAACTAACCATCACTGTATTTATGGTTCGGTGCAATATAATTCAACGCCTGAAAATAACATTTTAGAAAATGGCTTTTTAGCAAAAACACCGGCTGAAGACTTACCAGCTGCGCCAGGTTCACGTGTGTACGTAACCGAAACAGTGACCAACGTGACCGATAAAGTGATTAGCGGCACTAACGAGCTAAGCGCAAAAGCACGCTATGATGCGTTAGAAAAAAATCAAAAAGCACTCGTTGCACAGTGTGAAGCTGATGCTAGTTACCGTTGTAATGTGTATTCGTTTCATGGTGGTTTAGAGTTTTACCTCATTAAATCACTGGAAATTAAAGATGTACGTTTAGCGTATGCACCTGCCATGGGCGTAGGTAAATACGGTGGCGATATCGATAACTGGATGTGGCCGCGCCATACAGGCGATTTTGGTTTTTACCGCGCCTATGTAGGTAAAGACGGCAAGCCAGCAGAGTACAGCGAAGATAACGTACCTTACGTGCCAGAGTCTTACTTAAGTGTAAGTGCTAAAGGCGTGCAAGAGGGCGACTTTGTGATGGTAACTGGCTATCCAGGGCGTACTAATCGTTACCGTATTGCCGCAGAGGTTGATTACGTATTTAACGACAGTTACCCTAAAGCGCGCATGCACAATACTAAATACGTGTCACTGATTGAAGAAAACTCAGAAGATGGCAGCAAAGCCCGTATTGCTTACGAAAGCACCATAGCAGGTTACAACAACTACATTAAAAACTATGGTTCGATGATTGAAAGCTTCAAAAAAGGCACCATGTTTGAGCGTAAAAAACAGTTTGAACAAGAGCTTACAAGCTGGATAAACAGCGATAGCGAGCGTAAACAGCGCTACGGGAATGTGCTTAATGAGTTATCGGCATTAGTAGCTCAATCGCAAGAGCACAGTGAGCGCGACCGTATGGTAGGCTATGTTCATCGTTCACAAATGATCAGCACGGCACGTCGTTTATACCGCTTAGCGGTTGAAAAACAAAAGCCAAATAGTGAGCGCGAATCAGGTTATCAAGAACGCGATTTACCGCGTATAAAATCTTCTCTTGAGCGTATGTCACGTCGCTTTGATGCCAATGTAGATAAAGCTATATTACTGCACTTTTTAGAGCAATATGCAGCATTACCTAAAGCAGAGCGATTTAGTGAAATTGATAAAGCTTTTGCTTTAGAAAACGGTTTTGATAAAGCAAAACAAAGTGCATTGCTAGATGAAATGTATGCCAAATCAACGCTTGATAACGAAATTGTACGTAATTCATTATTTGAACAAACACTTAGCCAGCTTAACCAAAGCCAAGACCCGTTCATGCAATATGCAAAAGCCATATTCACAGTAATGAAAGCTGAGGAAGATAAGTCAAAAGCCTTGGCAGGTAAGTTACAAGCTGCTCGCCCAGAGTTAATGAGTGCAATTATTGCCTTTAACAAAGCGCAAAACAAACCGGTTTACGCCGATGCAAACAGCACATTACGTGTAACTTACGGCAAGGTAGGCGGGTATTCTCCGCAAGATGGATTAGTGGCTACGCCGTTTACCTCACTTGAAGGGTTACTGGCTAAAAACACCGATGTTGACCCATTTAATGCGCCTAAAAAGCTGCAAGAGCAAATTAAAGCGAAGCTTTATGGTGATTACACTGGTGGCATGAATACTGTTCCGGTTAACTTTTTATCAAATGTAGATACAACAGGCGGTAACTCAGGTTCGCCAACGCTTAACGGCAATGCCGAGCTGGTGGGTTTACTGTTTGACGGTGTGTACGAAAGCATTATTGGTGATTGGGATTACAACCCAGAACTAAATCGCTCAATTCATGTAGATTCACGCTACATGTTATGGGTAATGGATAAAGTAGATAACGCCCAAAACTTATTAGACGAAATGAAAATCGTAAAATAAGTAGCAGTTAAACTAATAAAATGGCGCTCACCTTAACCGGAAGCGCCTTTTTTTTGGTTTAAACATTTTTGGATTAATTTAACTTAGGTACGGGCTGCGGGCTGCGGGATGCGGGCTAAGGGGTAGGGGCTTCGGGCTAAGAGCTACGAGGTTCGGGTTGCGGGGGGAGCTAATTTGTTTTTAGCAGTAAATGTCTTTCGTAGCAGCGGTTTTATATCGCGTCAGAGTTAAGCCTAAATAAGTATTGACCACCGAGGCCACAGAGAAATGCTTAAAAGATATAAATCCACCTCTGTGTAGCGCAAAGCGCCTCGGGGTTCTCTGTGGTGTAAAAATTGTTTTTAGCAGTAAATGTCTTTAGTAGCAGCGATTTTAAATCGCGTCAGAGTTAAGCCTAAATAAGTATTTACCACCGAGAACACAGAGTTCACAGAGTTCACAGAGTTCACAGAGTTCACAGAGAAATGCTTAAATGATATGAATCCACCTCGGTGTAGCGCAAAGCGCCTCGGGATCCTCTGTGGTGCAAAAATTGTTTGTAGCAGTAAACGTCTTTCGTAGCAGCAATTTCATATTCCGTAAGAGTTAAGCCTAAATAAGTATTTACCACCGAGGACACAGAGTTCACAGAGAAATGCTTAAAAGATATAAATCCAGCGCAAAGCGCCTCGGGGTTCTCTGTGGTGCAAAAATTGTTTTTCAGTAGTAAACGTCTTTGGTAGCAGCGATTTTATATCGCGTATTTATAGGCATGTGCATTTTACTCGCGCCTCGTAGCCCGAAGCCTACCAATCATTTTTCTTTTTTAAATTAAGTCCTTAAGTGATTTATGCACAAAGAGGGGGAAGAGACGCTGCGCTTTTAGAGGAAGAGATAAAAAAAAGCTGTTTTTAGCTAGTCACTACCATATAGTGCAACGTTATCTTTGCTGAGTATGTAAGGTGACGATTTATAGTAAACAAAGAGCCAGCCTGATACGGCTAATGTTACGCCTAAACCGTATTCGTTAAGAATCGGAATATACATTATCAATGTAAACACGACTGCCAAATAGAATAAAAATATAGCCCAAAATAATTTTGAGCTGATAAGTTTCAATCTTGTCTGACAATTGGCACATTTAAAATAAAACGGGAATGCAGATAAAGAAAAGCTGAAAACATCTAATTTATGTTCACAGCGAGGGCATAGGCTCATAAATTTCCTTGTACTTTTAACGCTTGCCTAACCGTCGTGAAATAGCAGGCTAAAATTAGCGACGAAGGAGCGCAAGCCAGCTGTTTTGCGTCCTTTGGTTTATAGGCACTTGTTAAGTGCTTTGCTTGGCGTAGAGTTCTTTTGCTTTTGGTAGCCGCTTTACAATGGCTTTAAATCTTGGGCCTTTTCTTACATCAGCAATACCTTTAGTGCCGTTTTTAGAATAAAAGGATTCGATCTTCTCAATATACTGTTCGCAGTAAAATATTTCTTGAGCGTAGTCTTTGCTTTTTCTAGAAAGAATAGCAACTCGTTCAAAATAATAAGGCGCAGGAACCAATCCTGCTTTATTCATTGTTTTAAGCTCGGCATCACAGCAACGTTTCATGGTATCGAGATCATCTTTATTTTCTTCAACCAACTCCCATGTTTGCTTACCGTCGACCAAGTTAGCCCCTTCTGTTACTTCAGAGATTAGCTCGCCACTGGTTTTTGTAGAGCCATCTTTTTTCTTTAAAGATGGCTGTTTTTTCTTAAATAAATAACTCAAGGGGCTCACGCATACTCCTTTAGCACTTAATACTTTAATAGTGCGCTCATCTCGCATATTTATACCAGCGCTGCGCTCATTTTTCTTTTATACATAGTTTTAACAAATTAGCTAACATATTACTATCAATAAGTTTTTTATTGTCTTTAATAAATACTTAGAGGAGTAATATGCGCGCTTGGCTCATTCTATTGAATATATGAGCAAACGATAGTTTGAACACTTAGTTAAATACAGCATTCAATCAAATTACTTCAATATTCTTTAGTATATTTCATGTGCATTTTGTAACCATTAAATGCTACGTTAGATGTAACTATATTGAAGGAATAAATTATGAAACTTGAGTCTTTAGCGTTGCACCATGGTTATGAATCTGAAGCCACCACTAAGTCGGCGGCGGTGCCGATTTATAACACTTCTTCGTACACCTTTGATAATACCCAGCACGGTGCTGATTTATTTGATTTAAAAGTCCCGGGTAATATTTATACCCGCATTATGAACCCGACCAATGCGGTGCTTGAGCAGCGTATTGCCGCGATGGAAGGCGGCATTGGTGCACTGGCGGTGGCCTCGGGTATGGCGGCCATTACCTATGCGATTCAATGTTTATGTGAGGTGGGCACTAATATTGTAAGCACCAGTCAAGTGTATGGTGGTACTTATAACTTATTTGCCCACAGCTTGCCGCGCCAAGGTATAGAAGCGCGAATGATTAAAGCCGATGATTTTGATGGTTTTGAAAACGCCATTGATGAAAACACCCGTGCGGTATTTTGTGAGTCAATTGGTAACCCTGCAGGAAATATAGTTGATATTGCTCGCCTTGCGAAAATTGCCCACAGCAAAGGGGTGCCTTTAATTGTAGATAACACCGTGGCTACGCCGTATCTGTGTCGTCCATTTGAGTTAGGTGCCGATATTGTGGTGCACTCGCTCACTAAATACATTAACGGCCATGGAACCGCGATTGGCGGTATGATTGTTGATTCGGGCAAGTTTGATTGGAAAGCCAATGCGACTCGTTTTGCGATGATGAATGAGCCTGATCCGTCGTACCATAATGTAGTGTATACCGATGCGTTTGCTGAGGCGGCATTTATTGGGCGTTGCCGCGTTGTCCCTCTTAGAAATACCGGTGCGGCGCTTGCGCCTAAAAACGCATCAGATATTTTAATTGGCCTTGAAACGTTAGGGCTAAGAATGGATCGTCACTGCGAAAACGCGCAAAAAATTGCTGAATATTTAGAGAGCCACCCTAAGGTGCTTTGGGTTAATTACGCGGGATTAAAATCAAGCCCGTATAACGAAATGAGCCAAAAAATTACCAATGGTAAGGCGTCAGGTATTTTAAGTTTTGGTATTGCCGGTGGCCTAGAAGCTGGTACGCGCTTTATTGATGCCCTGAACATGATTTTACGTTTGGTTAATATTGGTGATGCTAAATCGCTGGCGTGTCATCCAGCATCTACTACGCACCGCCAACTAAATGATGAAGAACTGGCTAATGCTGGTGTTAGCCGCGATTTAATTCGTTTATCGGTGGGTATTGAAAACATTGACGATATTATTGCCGATGTAAGCCAAGCACTCGATAAAGCTTAAACCGTACGGTAAATACCTCAAACTATTTGAGGTATTTATTTTTGTAATCAAAAAGGAGTGCCGTTATATGAAGTTATTAATTTTTCTCGGTTCGGTTAGAAAAAGTACCCCACCTAAGCCTGCGCGTTTAGGGGAAAGGGTAGCAAAAGCATGTGAGCGTTGTTTGCTTGAGCACTATTCTGAGCATGAAATAGAGCTTATTGATCCGCTCGATTACGATTTAGACTCAGTGTTTAAACCGCACTTTGCCTATTCGCAGGCTGAGGTACCTAAACAGCTTGATGATTTAGCGGCAAAAATTAAAGCCAGCGATGGCTTTGTTATGGTGAGCCCTGAATATAATCATTCTATGAGTCCAGCACTCGCTAATTTGCTAAACCATTTTGGAAGTTCTCTATTTGGCTATAAACCCAGCGCGATTGTTACCTATTCTGCAGGGCAGTGGGGCGGCGTACGTGCTGCTGTTGGCATGCGCAGCTTTTTAAGCGAACTAGGTTGTTTACCCGTATCAGCAATGATCCATGTACCAAAAGCGCAAGACGTATTTATTGAAAGTGGTGAAGTAAACAATAGTGCAGAGCAAACAGCGTGGGATAGCTATTTTTCGCGCAGCTTTAATCAATTAATGTGGTGGGCAGAAGGCGCAAGCAAACAACGTGAAGCGTTAGATCCTAAGCAATTAAGCAAAGATTTTAAGCGTGACCCATCACAACGTAATGCGCCTTAACGGTTGATAAATTTAAGCTAGTCTTTTTTGGTGTCTTCGCGAGGGGAGGCCAATATTGCTTGCTTTTGTTCGTCGGTTAAAATAATCCAGTCGAATATTTCGTCGCTAGTGCGCCCGCACCCGGTGCAGTAGCCATTCATTCTATAACATTCACCAATACAGTCTGTTTTTAAATGAGTGGATTGTTTACTGGGTGTTTGGCGCATAAATTCTCTCGTAATTATTTAGTGGCGACGGGCTTTCCTACTTCTAAAGAGGTCGACCAAGTTTTAATTTTTGATAACGTTTTGCTGGTATAAACAGAAATAACCGGTGACTTGTCATCAAGTACAAAGGTAGTTCGCAGCGACGTTTCTGACTCCTTTTGCGTTTCTAACCAGTTATTTGTTTTAGTTAAACACTGGCGAGTGAGTTCAACCGCTTGTTGATGCATAGCTACCGCCTGCTGCTGATCTGTGTAGCTTTCTTGGCAACGGTAGGTCACAGTTTGCTTGTTAAAGCTAGTCACTTGGCAGTTATCGCCAAACACGTTGTACTTTGCACTCCACACATCTAAATAAGGTGTTTTTACTTTAGTATCTTTTAACGCTTCAAAGCGATTATCGAATTCGGTTATTAAGCCATCCATTTTTTCACAGGGCGTTAAGCTGTCTAATTTGGCTTTTTGTTCGCTGGTTAAACTGCTACAGCCAGATAAAACAAGACCCGTGAGTATAAGCGTTAGATAAGTTTTCATAGTGCGCTATCCTTTTGTAATTGCTATCAAGGATACCTAAGGGAGAGAATAAATGCTATTGAGAGGCTGAATTAAAAAGAAAAATTATGGCTTTTTATAACGATGTGCGCCAAATAATGGCGCACACAGTAATCGTTGTGTTTACTTATGACGACCTTGAAGGCAAGCAACAACATCAGTCAGTTCTAACCCTTGGCGCTGTAATAGTACAACAAGGTGATATAACAAATCAGCTGACTCGTTAGTAAGCTCATTGTTGTCGTGTTTCATTGCCGCAAGCGCCACTTCCACACCTTCTTCACCTACTTTTTGACAGCTACGGCTTAAGTCTTCTGCAAACAGTGACGCGGTGTAGCTTTTAGCTGGATCATCATTTTTACGAGCAACAATGACATCTTCAAGTTGCGCTAAAAAGCTTAAGCTTGGTTTTGCAGCATCACCAAAACAGCTTTGTGTGCCTAAATGACAGGTTGGGCCTTCTGGGTTTGCAAGTACAAGTATAGAGTCGTAATCGCAATCGGTATGCACCGATACCACGTTTAAAAAGTTTTCTGATGACTCGCCTTTGGTCCATAAACGCGATTTAGAGCGCGAATAAAAAGTCACTTTATTACTTTCAAGTGTTACTTTAAGCGCTTCGCTGTTCATAAAGCCTTGCATTAAAATTACGCCAGAGCGGGCATCTTGAACAATGGCAGGGATCATCTCGCTTTTAGCGAAATCAACTTGAGTTTGGTTTTCTAAGGTTACTTGCATAGTCTTGCTGTCACTTGGTTATCGATTAAAAATTGTTTTAGTTCGCCGATGTTGATCACGTTTTTGTGAAAAACACTGGCTGCGAGTGCACCATCTACTTGGCTTTGTTGAAATACATCAACAAAATCTTGCATGCTGCCTGCACCACCAGAGGCGATTAAAGGAATATCACACAGCTGGCGTATTTTGCTTAGTTGCTCGTTGTCGTAACCGTTGCGAACACCATCTTGGTTCATACAATTTAAAACGATTTCGCCCGCACCTAAGTCTTGTACGCGTTTAACCCATTCTTCGGTTTTATAACGGGTGCGGCTTGACGCATTAGGATCGCCAGTAAGCTGATAAACTAGATATTCACCGGTTGTTTCATCAAAAAAGCTGTCAATGCCAACAACCACACACTGCTTGCCAAACTCATCATGTAGCTCTTTAATTAGCTCTGGACGCGCAATTGCTGGACTATTAATACTGATTTTATCTGCGCCACGTTCAAGTACGCGGGCTGCATCAGCTACCGACTTAATACCACCAGCTACACAAAATGGAATATCGATATGGCGGGCAATGTTCTCAACCCAATTTACATCGAGTAAGCGTTTTTCAACACTTGCACTGATCTCGTAAAATACCAGCTCATCGGCGCCCGCTTCACTGTAAGCTTTTGCAAGGGTAAGTACATCGCCAACCACTTCGTGGCCCTTAAATTTAACGCCTTTAACGACTTGGCCGTCTTTTACGTCTAAACAAGGAATTATACGTTTTGATAACATGAGAATGCCTCGTTTTTAAAATTCTGATTTGAAAAAAAGCTGTTTTTACATTTATTATTTGTATGACTAAATAGAAGACACATAGACTGCACTTGATATGTTATTTATTTGATAAATTTGAATAGTTAATTTAATGAATGAATCTTAAAGCATTACTATGCAATGAATTCTTAGCCCCACTATATAATAAAACTCCGGCTATGTTAATCGCTAAAGCTAGAACTTAAAGTGATAATTAATGCCTTAACAAAGTATCCACTGCAAATCTAATTTAAATTTATAAAATACTAAAGTTAAGATGTTTTTTTGGAAAAATAACAACCGTTTTTGAGCGAGTTTTTAGCATCATAAAAGGTTTGAAAAGGCGTGTAGTATATGCAGTTTTTTTAAAATTTGAATAGTGGTTAATTATATGAACTATTCTGTTCAAAGCTTATAAAGTGGCCATGACTTACCTATTAAGCATGGCCATATTTTTTGTTGGCGTTTAATAAGTTGCCTGTTCATCTTGTTTTACATTCATAAAAATAGCATATAGCACGGGTATCACGATTAAAGTCAGCAGGGTAGCAAACAGTAATCCAAATACTAAAACCACAGACATTGATTGGAAAAATGCATCAAAATACAGAGGGATAACCCCTAATACCGTGGTAAGTGTGCCCATCATTACAGGTCTTACCCGACTATTTGCCGAGTCTATAATGGCATTATAAGCGGGCTTTCCTTGTCGAATTTCCATGTCCATTTGATCTACTAATACAATGGCATTTTTAATCAACAAACCAGAGAGCGAAAGTAACCCTAATATACCCATAAACTCTAGTGGTATTTGTGTGGTTACCAGCCCAAACACAACACCAATTAAGGCTAATGGCACAACAAGCCAAATAATAATTGGTTGTTTTAAAGCATTAAATAACACAATAACAATCAGTACCATGGCTAAAAAGCCCAGTGGAATAGTTGAGGCCAGCATTTCATTAGACTCTTTCGATTGTCCGTATTCGCCATCCCATTCAAGTCGATACCCTTGAGGAAGGTCAATGGCCTCTATTTTAGGTTTAACGCGATTAAATAACTCTGAGGCTAGTTCACCCGGCAGTGGATCGGCTTGAGCTTTTATGGTCCATTCGCGGTTTTCGCGTTTCAAAATACCATCGCGCCAGACGGTTTTAAACCCATTGGTTACTTGCGCTAATGGCAATGTTTCACCAGTGATATTGCTTTGCACTTGAATGTTGCCAATATCGTTTATGTCGACACGTTCCGATTGTGGTGCTCTAACAATAATAGGAATGAGCTCTTCACCTTCACGATACTGTCCAACAACTTGCCCCGAAAAATTTTGCTGTAAAGCTTCAGCAACTGCTTTACGCGTTACACCAGCGCGTTGTGCGTTAATGGCTGAATACTGCGGTTCAATAACACTGATGCGTTGTCGCCATGTATCTTTAATAGACAAGGCGCCGCCATCATCAATTAATATTCCTTTTGCTTGTGCAGCTAGCTCTCTTAATACTTCTGGGTCGGGGCCTTTAAATGTGGCTTCTATTTTAGAGCCACCACCTGGGCCCATTACAAAGCGCCATACTTTGCCCTGAGCATCAACAAAGTTGTCGTCAATGTAATTTTGCACCGTAGGTAAAAGTTTATCGAGCTTTTTATAGTCATCGACTTTAGCTAAAATTTGCCCATAAGAACTGTTTGGAGATTCGCTACCATAAATAAGCATGTAGCGAAGCCCGCCACCGCCAATAAGGGTTTGGATACCTTCAACGCCATTTTGTTGCTTTACAAATTCCTCTAACTTGAGCATGTCTTTTTTGGTTTTTTCAATATCGGTACCTTGCGGTAGCCAAAAATCAACCACCATTTGTGGTGTGGTAGAGGCTGGAAAAAAACCTGATTTTACAAATTGAAATCCCCACATAGACACACTAAAGGTGGCAACTACAACGGCAATACTGAGCCAGCGATGATGCAGTGCTGACACCACTATCGATTGATAAAGTGCCATGAGTTTATTTGGTTTTGCTGAGCCAGAAGTATCGGTATCTTGTTCTTTAAACAAGCAATAACAAAATAAGGGGGTTAGGGTAATAGCAAATAACCAGCTGTATAATAAAGAGATTAAAATAACCCAGAATAAATGACCGGTAAATTCGGCGGTATCACCTGGGGCAAGTCCAATAGGCGCAAAGGCAACAATCCCTACTAAGGTACCACCCAGTAGTGGCCATTTAGTTTGCTTGACGACTTCGCTGGCAATGTCTAACTTTTTACGGCCTTTTTGTGTACCAACTAAAATCCCTTCGGTCACTACAATGGCGTTATCAACCATCATGCCTAACGCGATAATAAGCGCACCAAGCGAAATACGATGCATGGGTATGCCGCTTAAATCCATGGTAGCAAGGGTGGCAAAAATGGTTAGCAGTAACACAGCGCCAATAATAATTCCTGAGCGTAACCCCATAAATAGCAGCAGGGTAACCATTACAATCACCAGCGCGACTAAAACATTGACCACAAAGTTGTCGACTGAATCTTGTACTACTTTACCTTGGTGGTAAAACTCATGCACTGTGATGCCAAGCGGTCTGAGGTTTTCAGTTTGTTTTACTTTGTCATCAACGCGGTCAAATACTTTAACCACATTAGCGCCTAATACACTGGCGACCCCAAGTGATATAGCAGGTTTAGAGTTATAACGTACCAATTTTGTTGCCGGACTTTGAAAGCCACGGTACACATTGGCAATGTCTTTAAGATAAATTGTTTTGCCTTCACCGCTAGCACTAACCAATAGATTTTTAATGGTATCAACGGAGTTTATTTCTCCGGTCGGGTCGATAAAAATACGTTGATCGCCAATTTTGGTATTACCGGCGCTTAATACAGCGTTTTGTTCATCTAAAATACCGTAAATATTATTAATAGATACACCTAAAGAGGCTAACTCTTCACGGGCAATTTCTACAAATATGCCTTCTTGCTGAACGCCCGTCATAGCAACTTTTGCCACGCCTTCTACTTGTAGAATATCGCTTTGTAAATTTTTAGCGTAGGCATGTAGCTCGTCAGGAGAGTAACCTTCGGCGGTAATTAAATAACTTAAGCCATACACATCACCAAAATCGTCATAAACTTGTGGTGTGCCAGTACCTGGAGGTAATGTTGGACGTGTATCATTAATTTTGTTTCTGAGTTTAGTCCAAATAACTTGCAGCTCAGATTTAGTTGGAGAGAATTCTGATTTAATCTCTACTTTAATTTCAGATAAACCCGTAGATGAGGTAGACGATATAGTATCAACCTCTTGCAGCTCTTGAATAGCACGCTCTAGCGGCTCTGTGACTTCTTTTGCTACTTCTAGCGGACTTGCGCCTGAGTACGAAACAAACACTTGTGCGGTACGAATTATAAACTCGGGGTCTTCAAAGCGTGCCATATTTTTATAGGATGAAAAACCAAATCCTAGAGTTAAAATAATGAGTATGGTGCTAATTAATTTATTATTGATTGTCCATTTTGCTAAATCCATTACCGCGCTCCTATGCTTTAGTCCAAGGACGTACTTTCATACCCTCAGTTACATAGTTTGCACCTGCACCAACAATTACATCACCGGCTTTTAAACCGTCAGTGACAATGAGTTGCTCGCCAATGCCATTTTCAATTTTAACGAGAGCTTTAGAAACTTGCATGGTTTTAGCGTCAACCGTCCAAACAAAGTGTTCACCGTTTTGTTCAAAAATAGCAAAGGTTGGCACTAATAAACGAGTGCCATTTGAGCTGTTTTCACGGGTTATTTTTAAACTGGCATTCATACCAGGCAATATATTAAGGTTATTAGGTACAGCAAAGGCAAATCGCACTTCATAGGTTTGGCTCGCTGAATCAGCTTCTAAATTGGCACGTCTAAATGTTGCAGGAATAGGGGCAGTCGATACATCTTGTAAAATTACCGTCGCTACATTGTTTTGCTTAGAGTCAACCGTGGCCACAATTGAAGCGGGAATATTTACTACCGCTTCCATTTCGCCTTTACCAAATAAAGTAACAACATGTTGACCCGCGCTTATGTTTTCAAGCTGCTTTACTGGCACCTCAGCAACAATGGCATCGTAAGGGGCTATAATTTTACTGTCAGATAGTGCTTTTTGCGCTGAGTCATATTGTGATTCTGCTACTTCTTTTTTAGATTTTAGTTGCTCTATATCTCGTTGTGAAATAACCCCATCTTTAGCGAGCTTTAAACCACGTTGGTAATCATTGTTGGCGGTTTCAAACTGTACTTTGCTCGACTTAACCTCATTAACAAAATTACGTTGCTCTAATGCGGCTATTACATCGCCTTTTTTTACGTTTTGTGCGGCAATAACGTTGAGCTCTTCTAACTTTCCGCTAACCTGAAAAGCCAGCTTTGAGCTATTTATAGTGTCGATAGTGGCGGGGTAGGTGAGCGTTTTTGATTGCGACTCATCACCTAGGGTTATAAGTTTCACTGGACGCGGTTTATTTTGTTTTTGTGTGGTGACTTCGCTTTCTGAGCAACCGGCTAATAAAAGCAAAAACGTAATACTAATTAAATTAAATTTAGTAAAACAACGTGTTTTGATCATCTGGCTTACCTTAAATAAAAAGTGCGTTGTTAATTGTTGGCATTTTTAATCTGTAAAAAATTATAAAATAGCCCATTGAGTTTATTTTCGAATTTATCTGAAATGCAATTTATTAAGCTATAACTACTTAATAGTTGAGAGTAAGCAGTGCTTACCAAGTGATTAATAAATAACATTTTAATTTCAACTGTTTATTATTGCTGTACGGTTTTGTTTTAATTTGTATGATTTTGTAGAAAGTTACCAAAATGCAACTTAATACTGGCTTTATATAAACCTAAGTATAATTAACAATCAGCTTTTTAAAAGCGCAAGCTCATAAACATTAGCTGTTTGCAGTTTTAAAACCATAATGAATACTTTTTATTAATTAAATTGAAATATTAATTGCTTAGCAGCGGTCTTGTAAGAGTCATGTTGGTATCGCTTAATAAAAGCGCTGCAACGTAAAGCATCACTCAGTAATGGTTAGCCATTAATTTAAAGACGTAATTTATAAACTATGAAAAATTCCAAACATAATCATCAAGAAAATAATCATACGAGGTCTAATCCTACCATGAGTAAAAAAATCATCTTAATAGCAATTATTAGCTTATTTGCCCTGACTATTTTGTATTTTTCCGGCGCATTTAATCGTGACGCAGTGACTGCACAGCGTTTTGTTAATTTACAGCAAGGTGATAAAACCCATGAGGGATTTCGCCGAGCACACGCAAAAGGTATTTGTTTAGCTGGCTCTTTTGAGTCAACGGGTGAGCTTGCTAAGTATTCGCAAGCAAAGGTATTTGATTTAGGGGCAACCCCTTTTGTAGGTCGCTTTTCTATTGCGGGTAATAATCCAACTGCACCTGATTTAAAAGCACCGGTGCGTAGTTTAGCGTTTTCTATAACCACTGATGATAACCAAGAGTGGCGTGTTGCAATGAATACGCCTCCGGTTATGGCGGTAGCTACGCCAGAAGCGTTTTTTAAACAACTACAAGCACTTTCACCCGATCCGGTGACTAAAAAGCGCAGCCCAGAAAAAATTAAAGCATTTTTTGCAGCACATCCTGAAAGTGCCGCTTTTAATAACTGGAAAGCAAGCTACACGCCAACCAGTAGTTTTGCCACTGAGCAATACCACAGTATTAATGCGTTTTATTTGGTGGATGAGAATGATGAAAAGCATGCCGTACGCTGGATTGCTAAACCGCAATTAAGTGATGAAAACACTCAACCACTTAATAATGATTCACCAGATGCATTGCAGCTACAACTTAAAGACCAAGTAGCTCAAGCACCGATTAAGTTTGATATGCTGTTTAGTTTTGCAACCGAAGAAGATGATGAAAACAACCCAACTGTTTTATGGCCACAATCGCGCAAAACCATTAACGCCGGTACGTTAGTAATATCACGCTTGCAAGCACAAGAGGGTGGGGTATGTGAAAACATGAACTTTGATCCGCTGGTATTACCAACAGGTATTCAGCCAAGTGCTGATCCTATTTTACGTGCCCGTGGCGCTGCGTATGCAGAGTCATTTCGTCGTCGTGCTAAAGAAGTACTTTTAAATAATTAATAACAGGAACGAGTCAATGAAAACAATTACTAAATACTCAGCGTCGAGTATGCTTATTCACTGGGCAATGGCATTAATTATACTTTCTATGTTATTTCTTGGTTTGTCGATGGTACAAAGCTTAGCCGTATGGCAGGTAGAGGCTATACAACTGCATAAATCGTTTGGTGTGTTAGCACTGATATTAGTTGCAATAAGATTAATTAATAAAGTACTGTGTAAAAGCCCCGCATTACCACCGAGTGTGCCTAAACCGCAAGCTTTAGCCGCACATTTAACCCAAGTGGGTTTATATGCGTCTATGATTTTAATGCCAATTTCAGGCTGGTTAATGCAAAGTGCTGATGAGCGTACAGTGAGCTTTTTTGGTTTATTTACTTTGCCTAATTTAGTCAGTAAAAATATTGAGGCCTATGCGTTTTTTCGTGAAGCACATGGCCTAATTGCTTATGCATTTTTACTGTTTATTTTTATGCATGTTAGCGCTGCACTTTATCATGGTTTAATAAAGCAAGATGGCGTATTGGGCTCTATGTTGCCGGGTAAGCATAAATAAACTGATTGTTTTATACAAAAAAGGCACAGACGCGCTCGCATCTGTGCCTTTTTAAATTTTAGTATTTAGCCTAATTTAAGCGCGTCTTCTACGCTAAAAGCACCATCTAATAAAGACTTACCTAAAATTACGCCGCCAACACCAAGTTCATTGAGCTTTTTAATATCATCTAACGAGCTTACGCCACCTGAGGCTTGCACTTTAATATCTGCATTATGATTAATTAAATCTTCATAAAGCGCAAAAGAAGGGCCCGTCATGGTGCCATCCTTACTGATGTCCGTGCATAAAAAGTCAATAACACCCAGAGCAACGTAAAAATCAACAAGCTCAAGTAAACCAAACTCAGATTCACTTAGCCAACCGTGAGTAGCAGGTGCCCATCCGTTCGCAGTTTTATTAACATCAAGGGCAATTACAAAGTGCTCAGGACCAAATTGTTCAATCCAGGCTTTTACTTGCTCACGCTTTTCAACCGCCATTGAGCCAATAACCACTTGGTTTGCACCTGCTTTTAGCCAATCGCTCACGTCCTGCTCTGAACGAATACCGCCACCTACCTGGTAAGGTACATTGAGAGCTTTTGTTGCTGCTTGAATATGTTGCCACTGTTTTTTACTTGGATCCCGTGCACCTTCTAAATCAACTAAATGTAATTTAGTGGCACCACTGTCGGCATACTCTTTTAAGCGAGCACCAAGCTCAAAGGGATAAAACTGTGCAGTATCGTATTTACCTTGATACAAGCGGACAATTTGATTTTGTAATACATCTAATGCTGGAATAATCACTGTATTTCTCTTTTAAAAGCATGAAGAGCAACCTAAAGTTGCCAATCAACAAAATTTTGTAATAAACGCGTACCTACTTTAGCGCTGCGTTCAGGATGAAATTGCATGCCTGCATAATTGTCTTTAGCTACAATTGCAGAAAATGTTTGCCCGTATTCGCTGCTGACTAGCGTGGCGTTATTAACTGTATGGGCGAAACTGTGCACATAATAAACCTGGTCGTCCGCATGCAAACCTTGAGTCAACGGGTGCGCTTGTTGAACAGATAGGTTATTCCAGCCCATATGTGGTGACGTTAAGCTACCTACATCGAGTGCTTTCACTTCGCCTGGTATTTTACCTAAGCATTGCACGTTACCTTCTTCAGTGCTTTCACACAGCAGTTGCATGCCTAAGCAAATTCCCATTAGCGGGCGCTGATATTCGTTAATTGCTTGCTGCCAACCATTATCAACCAAACGCTTCATAGCAACAGATGCATGACCAACACCGGGTAAAATAGCACGTTCATAGCCTGCTAGTTGTTCTGGCGAAGTAATCACCGTAGGGCTTTGCCCTAAACGCTCAAATGCAAACCGCACTGAGTTAATGTTGGCGCAACCGGTATTAATTATCGCAATCATAAACATCCCTTAGAGCTGGCTGTTTGTTGGCTGGTATCTTGTGCAATAGCCATACGCAAAGCACGAGAAAACGCTTTGAATAAGCCTTCCACTTGGTGGTGGCAGTTGCCATCACTTACCGATAAAATAAGGCTAATTGCTGCATTATCGCTTAAGCTTTTGAAAAAGTGCTCAACCATTTGCACGTCTAAATCACCGGCTTTTTCACGGCTAAAGTTGGCGTTTAATACAAATGAAGCACGACCCGACAAATCAATTTGTGCCTCAGCTTTACATTCATCCATAGGCAAGGCAAAACCATAACGCGCAATTTGCGATTTGGTGCCAAGCGCCTGTTTAAGGGCAACACCTAAAGCAATACCAATGTCTTCAACAAGGTGATGCTCGTCTATGTGTAAATCGCCTTTGGCTTTAATATTTAAGCCAATATTGGCATGAGTGCGAATTTGATCCAGCATGTGGTCAAAAAAACCAAGGCCAGTTTCAATGTTGCCATTTTTTGTTTGATCAAGGTTAACCGCTACGTCTATTTGCGTTTCTTTGGTGTTGCGTGTCACACGGCCTTCACGGTTTGCCGTGGTCAGCTTAGTGACAATGGCAGGCCAGCTGCCATCGTATAAAATACCTTCACAACATAAGTTTTGTGCAAGGCCAATATCGGTTTGGCGATCGCCAATCACAAAAGAACGTGCTAAATCAACTTTGCCTGAGCGCATTAGTTCAGTGATTAAGCCTGTTTTTGGTTTACGGCAATCACAGTTTTGTTCATCAAAATGTGGGCAAATTAATACTGACTCAAAGCTAATGCCTTGGCTTTGCAGTATGTCCATCATTTTGTCTTGTGCAATGTCAAAATCGGCAGTTGGGAAGCTGTCTGTGCCCAAGCCATCTTGATTTGATACCATTACTAAGCGATAGCCTGCGGCTTGCAGTTGCAATAAGGCAGGAATGACACCTGGTAAAAACGCTAGTTTTTCAAGGCTGTCGACTTGTTTGTCGGTGATTGGCTCTTCAATAATAGTGCCATCGCGGTCTATAAATAAATAGGGGTTACTCATGATACTTCCTGTTGTGCTGTGGCTTGAGGCAATTGCAGGCCATCTAACCAAATTTTTACTTGTTCTAATTCTTGTTCATTACCAATTGAAATACGTAGCCAGTCGTCTTCATTAAATAAGGTAAAGGCGCGCATTACTAAGCCTTGTTTAAGTGCTTGTTTAAAGTAATCTTTATTCGCTAATTTTAAAGTAACAAAGTTGCCTTCACCAGTGAGTATTTTTAATACTGCAGGGGAGGCGTTTAACCAGTCAATAAGCTTTAACTTTAAGCTATTTAAAATGGTCACTTGGCGACGCATTGAGGTTATCGCATCAGGGGCAATGGCTTGTGCTGCAATGCTGGCCACCACACCCGATACCGGATACGGTGCAATGACCTTACGAATAGGCGCTAATACACTGGCCTGAGCGAGAGTAAACCCTGTTCTTAAGCCCGCAAGTGCGAATGCTTTTGAGAGTGTACGAAGCACAACAATGTTACTAAACTCGTTTATAAGTTGTGCTGCACTTTGCTCAGGACAAAACTCAATATAGGCTTCATCAACAATCACCAATGCTTTACCTGCAAGTGCAGTGGCAATGGCTTTTACTTTATCTAGCGGGGTTAAACTACCTGTTGGGTTATTTGGATTACAAATAAATACCAGTTTTGAGCTACCCACAGCGGCAACTATTTCATCCACGCTGGCATTTAATAAAAGCGTTTGTGTTAGGCCATTGATTGCGACGTTGTGTGTATCGGCCGTTACTTTGTACATACCGTAAGTAGGTAAAAATAGTGCAATACTGTCTTTACCTGGCTCACAATAGGTACGCACTAACAATTCAATGCCTTCATCTGCGCCACGGGTCATTAATACATTTTCGCTTTCAAGCTCAGCATAGGCTGCGTAGCGGTCAATAACCAATTGAGGCTGAGGATCGGGGTAACGATTCAAGTCTTCAATTGTTATTTCAAGGTTTTTAGTATACGGGCTTTCGTTGGCATTGAGCCAGGTTGTACCGGTTAACTTTTCACTTTTAGCCGAGCTATACGCAGCAAGTGCTGCAATATTATCAGGTAATAAGCCGCTCTCATTGCTCATTTTTTATTGCCTCTAAACGAATTGAAACCGCATTAGCGTGGGCATCTAGGCCTTCTGCATCTGCTAAGGGTAAAATAGCTTTTGAAAGCTCAGTTAAGCCTTGTTTACTGATAGTTTGTACTGTGTAAGTACGGAAAAAATCGAGTAAATTTAAGCTAGAGTAAGTTGCACTGTAACCATAAGTGGGTAACACGTGATTAGTGCCTGAGGCATAATCGCCCGCTGACTCTGGAGTGTAATCGCCAACAAATACAGAGCCTGCATTCTTTACTTGATCTAAGTAAGGAGTTGCATCTGCAAGTTGTAATATTAAGTGCTCTGGCCCATATTGCGCTGATACGTCAAACGCTTGGGCTACTGAATCAACTAGAATAAGAGACGAATTTGCCAATGCCTGTTCGGCGGTGTCTTTTCGACTTAAGTTAGCTAATTGACGAGTAAGTGCGTCTTGCGTTTGTTCAATAATCGTTTCACTGTTACATAATAAAATAACTTGTGAGTCAGCCCCGTGTTCTGCTTGAGACAGTAAGTCGGCAGCAATAAACTCTGGGTTTGCACGTTCATCTGCAATCACTAACACTTCTGATGGCCCTGCTGGCATATCAATCGCCATACCTGGAATCGTTTGTGCGACTAACTGTTTTGCCATAGTGACAAAGCTGTTACCTGGGCCAAAAATTTTATTTACTTTAGGAACAGACTCTGTGCCATAGGCCATAGCAGCTATCGCGCCTGCACCGCCGCTTTCAATAATTGTAGTGATACCACATAATTTAGCGGCATATAAAATAGCCGGGTTAATTGCTTTATCACCTTGTACTGGTGTGGTTAGTACTACGGTTTTTGCACCGCTTAACTGCGCCAATACACCTTGCATAATAACCGATGACGGAAGAGGGGCACTTCCGCCAGGTACATAAATACCGACTGCTTCGATGGCTTGATATTTCAGTTCACAGTCAACGCCGGGTTGAGTCGATAACTTAATATCTTTTGGTAGTTGCGCTTGGTGAAAACATTTCACATTGGCATAAGCGGTATCAATTGCATACTTAAGCTCTGGGCTTAGCATTTTCTCAGCGGCATTAATTTCATCAAGTGGTACACGTAAACGCGGCTCGGCTCTATTATCGAACTCTTGTGCTAATGCAAGTAAAGCGGCATCGCCTTGCGCATTAACTTTTGCCAAAATAGTCTGGCAAATGCTTTCTACTTTTTGACTTGCTGATACAGCAGGGCGCATAAGCGCCGCTGCTTGAACTTGTGATGATTCCTCATTCCAACGAAGCATGGCTTGTTACTCCATCATTTTTTCAATTGGCATAACTAAAATAGAATTGGCACCAAGGGCCTTAAGTTGTTCCATGGTTTCCCAAAATAGGGTTTCACTGCTCACCATGTGTAGGGCAACATATTCATCATTACCCGCAAGAGCCAATAATGTAGGTTGGCCAGCGCCAGGTAAAATCTCACAAATTTCATCAAGCTTGTCTTTTGGTGCGTGTAGCATAATGTATTTACTTTCTTTAGCTTGCTTAACACCACGTAAACGCGGCATTAGCTTATTTATGAGTGCTAATTTTTCAGTATCTTGTAGTTGAGTGTTTTGGATTAAACAGGCATTTGACTCTAAAATAGTGTCGCCTTGCATTAAGCCATTTGCTTCAAGGGTTGCACCTGTTGAGACCAAATCACAAATGGCATCAGCAAGACCGGCACGAGGCGCCACTTCAACAGAGCCAGTCAGCATAACAGTGCTGGCGTTAATGCCTTCGCGTTTTAGGTATTGGCTTAAAATTTCTGGGTAAGTGGTCGCAATACGTTTGCCTTCAAACCAGCTCTTGTCTTGTTTACCAAGTTCTTGTGGCCATGCAAGTGCTAAACGACAGTAACCAAAGTCAAGTTTAGCAAGCTTTGTAACTTCACTTGGTACACCTTGGCGTTCTCTTTCTGCTTGTACTTCAACTAGTACGTTTTCGCCAACAATACCTAAATCACAAACGCCGTCCATAACTAAGCCTGGAATATCGTCATCGCGCACACGTAATACGTCAATAGGCATGTTGGTTGAGTGTGCTATGAGGCGCTGCTCACGAAGATTGAGTTTTACACCCAGTTGTTTAAGCAGATCTTGACAATCTTTAGATAGGCGGCCACCTTTTTGGATGGCGATACGAAGACGATTACTATTATTCATTACTCATTTTCCTTTAATTTAAAAACTAAAAACCCCGAGGGAAACCTCAGGGCGAAAATGAATCTTGGTATGTTGATTCGCCAGAGGTTTCCTTTTAGGAACAACCTCTCAGCGAAAGACCTGACAGGTTATTCCGATGAATGATGGTGGTGATGTACAACTGTCAGTGAATTAAGCATTTTTTATCCTATTTGGCTAATCGTTATTGTGTTAACGCTTAGCTGCAATCTGTTTAATAAATTTCGCACTTATAAAAACACATTAACCGACAGCATGGCAAGAAAAATTTTCTTTAATTAAAGAATATCTTATAACTGCCGACAATAGTTAACATATTGCTTTATTTATCAACAGCCTTATAGTGATTAAATAACGCGCAACCTGCTGGAGTCACACATGGATATAATGATCCCCTATTTAGGGCCTATTACCCGTTTAGCGCTTGAATCTAAAGGGGCTTTTCATATTGCAGGGGTGCAACAAAGCGCTAGGGCGAAGCAAGTTGAACTTGAAGAGCGCAAAAAGAAAGAGATAGAAAAACAAAAAAAAGCATCGTTCGACCAAAAAAAATCGAGCAATAGCAACGCAGAAGATGACGACAAGCCTCACTTAGATACTTGGGCTTAGATTAATAAAAGTAAACCTCCCACTGCGTGTTAAATATTCTTCTCAATGTAGAGGGGGACTGATTAATCACGGCATTACTTGCTCTTGGCTCTGGGCTTACGTAAAATCCCGCTATTATTTTTTACATAGTGATTGGGATTATCAAACAGCTGTTTAGTGCGACCGGGCCTTTGGCTTTATCAATAGATGGATACACACCACGCCAGCCTCAAATCGATATGGCGGTGGCTGTTGATGATGCATTAAAAACCCGAGCTCAACTTGTTGTTGAGGCAGGTACTGGCACAGGTAAAACCTTTGCCTATTTAGCCCCCGCACTTAAATCTAAAGGTAAAACCATTATCTCAACCGGTTCTAAAGCACTGCAAGAGCAGCTTTATCACCGTGATTTACCCGTATTATTAAAAGCCTTAGGTGCAGCGAAAAAAACGGCCTTGTTAAAAGGGCGTGCCAATTACTTGTGTACATATCGACTAACTCAGCATGTGGCACACGTACCCACAGACGACCCTGATGTTATGCATCAGCTTGCTATGGTTGCAAAGTTTGCCAGTGAGACCCACAGCGGTGATCTTGCCGATTGCATTGGTATTGAAGAAGACGCCAAAGTGCTACCTTATGTAAGCTCAACCGCTGATAATTGCTTAGGCAAAGAATGCCCTGACTTTCAAGAATGCTATATTCGCAAAGCACGTTTAAAAGCGGGGGATGCCGATGTTGTGGTAATTAATCACCATTTATTTTTTGCCGATATGGCGGTAAAAGAATCAGGTTTTGCAGAGCTGATGCCTAATGCTGATGCCTACATATTTGATGAAGCTCACCAATTAAGCGAAATTGCCAGCGACTATTTTGGCGAAACCATGAGCACCAAAAAGCTGGTGGATTTAATTAACGATTTGCGCGCTATTTACCGCGCTGAAATCCCCGATATGCTGCAATTAGGCAAAAGTTTAAATAAACTGGAAACCAGTGTCGCTGATTTAAGGTTGCAGTTTGGAGTTGATGGTAGCCGAGGCGATTGGCGCGAAAAGCTCAGTAATAAGCTTATTTGCTCGGCATTACACCGCGTAATAAGTGATTTAGAGTTTGTGTATCAGGTTTTAAAGTTATGCTTAGAGCGCAGCGATAAAATAGAACATCCGTTTGAACGTGCGTTGGCTTTTAAAGGCCAGTTAGAGCGCGTATTCGATACCGCCCAAACAGGGTTTAGTTACTGGTATGAAACCACGAGGCGCTATTTAACAATCAATATAACGCCATTAAACGTATCGGCAAAATTTGCATTGATGATGAAAGAATCTGGTGCGGGGTTTGTATTTACCTCGGCCACGTTATCGGTCGACAATGAACTGAGCCACTTTAATGCAAGCCTTGGCTTAAAGCCAAAGCAAAGCATGATGGTTGATAGTCCGTTTGATTATGCCAATCAGGCGTTGCTGTGCTTACCACGTTATTTACCTCAATCGCATGAAGATAATATGCCCCATGCGATTGTAAAACTGACCTTAGAGCTCATAAAATCAGCTAAAGGGCGCTGTTTTGTGTTATTTACCAGTTACCGTATGATGCATTTAGTGGCTGAGGGCTTAACGACGCAAATGGACTACCCAGTTTATATGCAAGGGCAAATGTCTAAACGCATTATATTAGAAAAATTTACTCGCCATGGTAATGCGGTATTACTGGGGACCGCGTCATTTTGGGAAGGGGTTGATGTACGAGGCAGTACCTTAAGCTGTGTTATTATTGATAAGCTACCGTTTGCTGCACCTGATGACCCTTTACTACAAGCTAAAATGCAAGATTGTCAAATGCAAGGCAAGGACCCGTTTGCACATATTCAATTACCCCAAGCAGTGATTGCCTTAAAGCAGGGGGTAGGTCGCTTAATAAGAGACAACAAAGATAAAGGCGTGCTAGTGATTTGCGATAATCGCTTAGTTACACGCCAATACGGACAAGTATTTTTAAAGAGTTTACCGCCAATGCGCCGTACACGAAGCTTAGAAGATGCCAATACATTTTTAAAACATATTAATTGAGTACAAAAATGATCAAAAGTAATATTCTCGCCCTAGATGCTTCTACAGAAGCATTATCAATTGTTTTGCATTATCAGGGTAAAACATTTCATCATTTTGAAGAGTGTCCGCAGCAACATAGTCAAAAAATACTGCCACTTATTGATGAGTTACTTGGTAAAGCCGGCTGTAAATTAAAAGATTTAGACGTAATAGGATTTGGCCAAGGTCCTGGAAGTTTCACCGGCGTTCGTATTAGCGTAGCCATTGCCCAAGGTCTTGCATATTCAACTAATTTACCATTAGTTGGGGTATCTACTTTAGCAGTCATGGCACAGCAGGCATTAGAACAGTTTGGTGCTGACGTAGTTTATTCTAGTATTGATGCGCGTATGGGAGAAATATATTTTGCTCAGTACCACGCAAAAGATGGATTGATGACACTTAAAGGCGAAGAGCGAGTATTCAAACCTGAATTGTTAGATGTAACTTTGATAGATACAAACATCGATGCTGCAGCCGTAGGGACTGGGTTTAAAAGTTACCCTGACGCATTAACAGCATTTAATAATGTAACCATACAGCCAGCAATAACCTTACCGGATGCACACTATATGCTGGCCCTAGTAGAGGCGCAGTATCTTGCTGGTAAGGGTGTAAAAGCCAGTGATGCACAACCAAAGTATGTGCGTGACACGGTAACATGGAAAAAATTACCGGGCCGTGAATAAACAAACACGGTTGTTTGCAAATTAAGCGATTTTAAATCATAATTTAATTATGTTGTTGGTTGGAGAAGCGCTGTGTCGCTACCTATAAGTTCTGGTTTTTTTACAGGTGATATACCTGCTAAGGTGCGTTCTACTTCGGTAGTTCCGGCGCAGCCTGAACGAGTACTAGAGCAAGCCAAACCACAAACAACTAATACCGATTATGTCAAAAGCAGCCCAGAAGGGCTTGAACTTGCAAAAGAGTTTACAAAAGCGAACAGCAAAGACACCCAATACAGCCAAACTATTTACGATCAACCCAGTGCCCAAGTAAGCAAAGCGATTTCGACATATACTGAGTTTGCTAATTTAGAGCGAAGAGCTGAAGTTCAAAGTTTAATTGGTGTTGATATATACGCCTAGTTAAAACCTGACAAAAATCAGCAAATAAAAAGCCCGAATGAATCATTCGGGCTTTTTATTTTCATTACTGAGATTATTGCTCTATATAACCAATCAATTTTTTAGCTATATCGGTATTATTTTGAGAGCCAACAAAGTCATCGCTATTTTTACCATAAGCAAATACTTGTACATCAGACGCTGTGTGACCGCCCGTTGTCCAGCCAGTAAAACTTAAGTCATTAATAATGCTTTTAACGGCCAAGTTTAGGGTTTTCTCACCCATAGCTTTGGCTTGCTTAAGTTTAATTTCGTTTTCAGCTGTAAATTCAATACTGGTATTAGCCTGCCAAACCGTTTTAAGGTTATCTGACTCCATTAGTAATTTGGTCAATGTACCTGCAGTGGCTTTAACACCTTTGATGATATCTGTTTCCCATTTATATTGGCCATGTGCACCAATAGTTAAACCGCCTGTTGAGTGATCAGCTGTGATCACTAAAATAGTGTCTGGGTTGTTATCTACATAAGCTTTAGCCGTTTCGATTGATTTAGCAAAATCGTCCATTTCAGCCATTGCACAGGCAATATCATTCGCGTGGCCACACCAATCAATTTGGCTGCCTTCAATCATCACAAAAAAGCCTTTATCATTTTGCCCATCAAGCAAATCAAACGCTTTAGCAGTTAACTGCTTTAATCTTGTTGGGTTTTCATCAAGAGCAAATGGTAAGCCTTTAGGTGCATATAAACCTATAGCAGGCACTTGAGTGATTTGACCAAGGTTTTGAATATCATCGCCGTATTGATAACCAGCTTGTTTAAACTCGTCAACTAAGTTTCTGTCATCACGAATAAAGTACTGAGTACCACCGCCTAACATTAAATCAACTGGTAATTTACCTGCAATTTTATTGTCAATGTAGTCATTGGCAATATCATCATAGTTTCTTCTTGACTCATTATGTGCGGCAAAGCTTGCTGGTGTTGCATGGTTTATTTGTGAAGTCGCCACTAATGCTGTTGTCATTCCTTGCTCTTTTGCAATTTCTAACATGGTTTTAACAGGTTTTTTAGCTGTATCAACAGCAATTGCGCCATTATAACTTTTATGACCGCTACTTAGTGCTGTTGCACCCGCTGCGCTGTCGGTTACGTACGTATGGTCGTCAGGATAAGTATGTGCCATACCTTTTAGCATGGTATCGAAAACGGTGGTTTCTATTTCTTTTGTTGTTGGGTCGTCTTTGTAGTATCGATAAGCAGTTGTGAAAGCGGGACCCATGCCATCACCAATCATATAAATAACATTTTTAGGCGCTGTTTGAGCGAAAGCTCCTGTTGTTGTACATAAAAGCGCTAATAATCCGAACTGTTTTTTCATTGTGTGTACCCTTTAAGTGTACTTGTTTTATTTAATAGCGCTATTATTGTATACAGATAGCAAGATAAATAAATGAATATATGATGATTAATGAGTTTTGTATGAGGTTTTGACTATTTTTAGCTTAATACTTCCATATTAGCGACATGAATTACCCTATAAAATAATTATTTACTGATATATCAATATAATAGGTACGCTAAATTAGTTTAAGGAATTGAACTGAGTTTGCAAATAGGGGGTATAGTAATACAGCCTTGAGTGAACCTTTCACCCAAGGCAAGTTAAGTAGGTGTTAAACTTTAAAGCGCGACACCATTACTTGAAGCCCACTGGCTAATTGAGCAAGCTCGCTGCAGGCTTGTGCTGTTTGTTCAACAGATTGACCACTTTGTTCGGCAATATCATTAATGCGAGTGATACTGCGGTTTACTTCTTCTGCGGCCAGTGATTGTTGCTCAACTGCGGCAGAGACTTGAATGTTCATGTCGTGAATTCCCTCAACAGCAAGGTTAATTTCACTCAATGAGGTTTGCGTTCCCGTTATTTCAGTAACCGAATCATTGCTCTTCGTGCTACTGCGTTCCATTGCATCCACAGCATCTTGAGTCCCAGTTTGAATGTTGGCAACCATTTGTTCAATTTCACCGGTAGATTGCTGAGTGCGTTGCGCTAAGTTACGTACTTCGTCGGCTACCACAGCAAAGCCTCGACCAGCTTCACCCGCACGCGCAGCTTCAATAGCAGCATTTAGTGCTAGCAAGTTTGTTTGCTCGGCAATATTTCTAATTACTTCCAGTACTTTTTCAATACTTCCGCTTTGCTCTTGTAAATTCCGAATAGTTTGTGAAGCTTGCTCAACTTCATTGGCTAATGAGTTTATCGCATTAACACTTCGCTCAACGGAGCGATTACCTTCTACTGCAATTGCATTGGTTGTTTGTGCGCTACTTGCAGCACTGTGCGTATTGCCAGCAATTTCTTGAATAGACGCTGCCATTTCTGTCATTGCTGTTGCAACTTGTGTCGTTTGGTCGCGCTGAGTTACTACACCTTGACGGGTTTCGTTGGCAACAGCGGTAAGCTCTTCTGTTGCTGCGGCCATTTGGTTTGTTGAATCCGCAACCTGCTGAACAAGCTCCTGAATTTTAGAAATGAACAGGTTATATCTGTAAGCTAGTTCGCTGAGTTCATCTTGCCCTGTTTCATCGAGTCTGCGAGTTAAGTCACCTTCACCTTCAGAAATATCTTTAAGGGAGGTAAGCGTAGAGCGAAGTGGTCTAATAATAGTTTGTGATAAGCCATAAGCAATTAACACCGCAAGCCCTATGGCAATAATAGCAATAACTATCACAAAATTGCGGGTGTTTGCTGCCGAACTAGCGTAAAAGCTGCGGTTCATCGCGATTTCAACTACCGCAACGGGTTTACCTGAATAGTCGTTAATACTTTTAGCAAGGGTCGCTAATGGTTTTGATGAGCTGTTGTGATGACCTAGTACCGTATTACCATCCCAAGCAGCAAGGATCTCATTTCTTGAGATAAGCGTTTTTTCAGTTAATGATGAAGCAAGCAGTTTTGGCGTTCGGTTTTTTATAGTATGAATTGCAATATCTACATTTGAACCAAAGGCAGCACTAAATTGTTCAACAAAATTTTGTGATAAATCAATACCAAATTCAATTGATCCTACGTGTTGACCATCTGCATTTACCGGCACTAAACCTCTTATTCCTAGTCCACTAACGCCTTCTTCAACGCCATTAACTGGCTGACGTTTACGGTTAACTTCTACAATGGTACTTCGCTTAGATGATAAATCATCTCCGTACTTTTTAGGATCGTGTAAGCGTAAAAAAGAGGTAGCAGGAGCAGTGTGAAATTGAAACTGTTCGACCCCATATTGCTCACTCAGGGTATAAAAAACCGGTAGCAATTGTTTGCTAAGCAGCTCTCTGTCACCTCTAGCAAAGGCTTCTTTAATAGATGGCTGGCTGGCAATCATCGCACTCATTGCTTGCGCTGACATTGCTTGGTTGTTAATTTGTGAGGTGACAGCGTCATAAATGCTTTGCATTTCACGTTTTTCCGCTTCACTACTCAGTTGGTTGGAATTGATCAAGTAAAACGCTGACATAATGATGACAGTTATCGTTACGAGGGTTGTAAAACCAACAGATAGACGAGAGCCGATGGTAAAGTTTCTAAACACGATTAAACCTTATAGATTTTAATTTGCACTTAAAAATACAAATATGAGTACAATTATTTTATTGATAAACGCATAGAATCCTTTCATAGTGTTTGGCTGGTATTTTTTGCAGATACATTGAAGTTATTCGTTAAGTTTAGATTAATATTAATAGATATCAAAGAAACTGTAGTATAAAAACGCATTTATTTTGTATGAATAACATACAGCTAAATCTTTGTTTATATCGGTGTTACTTGGTTATATTTTATGCATTTAAAGTTGCATTAAATTTACAATGTAAAATAAACAAATAACGCTCTTTTTGTCTTTTCTTTTAATTCTTTAGGGTTGTTTTTTTGTTTTTAAATTCGAAAAAGCCATTCAAAATAACTGCTTTTTGCGTGTTAAAATAATTTAAATAGAGGTAATAATTGCAACCATTTTCTGTCAAAGCTAATGACTTAGATATACATGGCCTTAAATTTGGAGACGGTGAAGAGATTGTTATCGCGCTTCATGGTTGGTTAGATAACAGTGCCAGTTTTGCGCCTATGCTTACTAATGTACTCTCAAATCAAACATGGTATTGCATTGATTTTGCAGGGCATGGTCTGTCATCTTGGCGAAGCCCTCAAGCTCACTATTATTTTATTGATTATGTGGATGATGTTTACGCCTTCATTAATGCGCTTAATATAAAAAAAGTACATTTGGTAGGGCATTCAATGGGAGCGATGGTCGCGGGTTTATTTGCAAGTTGTTTCAGCGAATACGTTAGATCCGTTTCTTTTATTGAAGGAATAGGTTGCGTTACAACCCAAGCAGATGAAGTCGCTTCGCAGCTAAGAAGTGCCATACTTAACCGAGCACGGATAACAACTAAAAAACCGAGGGTATACACGTCAAAGCAGCAAATTTATCAAGCACGTTCAAAAACAACAGATTTAAATGATGAACTAATTGCGCTGTTAATGGACAGAAACATAAAACAAATGCACAGTGGGTTTGAGTTAACGACTGACCCTAAGCTTAAAAATCACTCAGGTTTTCGATTTGATGAAGCGCAATGTATTGGTGCAATAAAAGAATTAATTGCACCATGTCAATTAATATTAGGTGATAAAGGTTATCCATTTGTAAAACAAAACTTAGATAAGTATAGTAATTATTACAATAACTTGAGAGTATTAGAAGTGCCTGGCGGCCATCACTGCCATATGCAAAGTAGTGGGCTATGTTTTGAACACATTCAAGCATTTATGCTGCAAAGTAGTGCATGTTAATTGTATATTAGCGATAAATGTGGGATTATCTCTAGATTAGAGTATTTGCTCAATTGTGAAAGTGCCTTACTTAGATTAAGGTTAATAAAAATATAATTATAAACAGGGGCTAAGAGTGGAAAAAATCTGGCTTAAGCGCTACCCAGAAGGTATGCCTGAAACAATCGATCCTGAGCACTACAACTCGTTACTCGAAGTGTTTGAAAAAAGTTTTAATGAATACAAAGATTTACCTGCATTTACAAATATGGGTAAAACATTGTCTTACAACGATATAGATGCAGCAACAAAACGCGTTGCCGCCTATATTCAAAACGATTTAGGGTTAAAAAAAGGCGATAAAGTCGCTGTGATGATGCCTAACTTGTTGCAAACCCCTATTGCTATCTTAGGTATTTTGCGTGCAGGGTGCGTGGTGGTTAACGTTAACCCACTTTACACCGTACGCGAGCTAGAGCACCAGCTGAAAGACTCTGAAACATCAGCAATATTTATACTGGCTAACTTTGCTGTCACGCTTGAAAAAGCGCTGCCTAACACCGACGTGAAACACATTGTGGTTACACAAGTGGGTGACATGATGGGCGGCCTTAAAAAGCATTTAGTTAATTTTGTCGTTAAGCATTTCAAAAAAATGGTGCCGAACTACACGTTGCCAAACACGATTAACTTCTGCGATTTATTAAAAGCAGATCCAAACGGTTACAAACGCCCAGACGTAAACCTAAGCGACTTAGCTTTTTTACAGTACACGGGTGGAACTACCGGTGTGTCAAAAGGCGCTATGTTAAGCCATGGCAATATGGTGGGTAACCTTGAGCAAGTATCTGGTTGTTTAGATAACGTGCTTGACCGTGGTAGTGAAGTGGTTATTACTGCGCTTCCGCTTTATCATATATTTGCATTAACGGCGAACTGTTTAGCATTTATGAAATATGGTGGCTTAAACGTTTTAATTACTAATCCACGTGATATGCCAGGGTTTGTAAAAGAGCTTAGTCAGCATAAATTTACTGCTATTACAGGTGTTAATACTCTATTTAATGGCTTATTAAATACTCCGGGTTTCTCTGAACTTGACTTTAGTCACCTTAAAATGTCATTGGGTGGCGGTATGGCTGTTCAACGCCCTGTTGCAGAAAAATGGCAGAAGGTCACTAACAGTAAGTTAATGGAAGGCTATGGCCTGACAGAATGTTCGCCATTAGTTACAATTAGCCCTTACGATTTAGAGGCTTATAATGGCTCTATTGGTTTACCTGCACCAAGTACAGATATTAAATTAATGCTTGATAATGGTGAAGAAGCGGCTAAAGGTGAGCCAGGTGAATTGTGGGTCAAAGGCCCGCAAGTAATGCTTGGTTATTATAACCGCCCAGACGCAACCGCCGAATGTTTAAAAGATGGCTGGTTTGCAACAGGTGATATTGCGACATACGATGATGAAGGTTTCTTCTATATTGTTGACCGTAAAAAAGACATGATTATTGTTTCAGGCTTTAATGTTTTCCCAAATGAGATTGAAGAAGTGGTTGCAATGCACGAAGGTGTATTAGAAGTTGCTGCAATTGGTATTCCTCATGACATTAGTGGTGAACAAGTTAAAGTTTTTGTTGTGAAAAAAGACCCTTCTTTAACTGAAAAAGATATAATAAAACATTGTCGTGATAATTTAACTAATTATAAGGTTCCTAAACTCGTTGAGTTTAAGGATGAGTTACCCAAAACTAACGTGGGTAAAATCCTCAGAAGAGCCTTAAAAGATTAGCAACTATAAAAAA
>NZ_BADU01000087.1:0-7647 GCF_000239875.1 Pseudoalteromonas sp. BSi20311
AAACGCGGCACTTTTAACAAAGGCCGCGTGTTTTTTATATAAGCTTTAAATTTAGTTATACCCGCTTATTCATTAAATAAGCTGCAAACCCAGTAAATAAGATGCTCGGTAAAACGGCGCCTACAATGGCTGGGATTTGATATACCATTACCACAGGGCCAAATATCTCATTAGTTAAGTGAAACACTATCCCCGTTACCACTCCCATGATAATTCGTGCCCCCATAGTTACGGTTCGTAGCGGACCAAATATAAACGATAAGGCAACCAACAACATCACAGCAATAGACACTGGCTGCATTAATTTACGCCATAGTGCTAAATCATAGGTACTTGTATCTTGCTCATTTTGCTGTAAATAAGCTAAATATGACCACAATCCTGAAAACGACAGTGACTCTGGTTTTACTGAAACCACACCGAGTTTTTCAGCGGTAAGCTGCGACGGGTAAAACTCTTCAGTAACTTGCTCCGTGGTAATTAGCTCTTCACTGATCAATACTTTGTTCACATCGCGCAGTAGCCAGCCATTATCACGCCCTACTGCTTCTTTTGCTTTAGTAATTTGTGTAAGTTGCAACGACTTATCAAAGTGGTACATATTTACGCCGCGCAGCATGCCATTTTGGTCAACATCTTCAATATTAATAAAGTTACTGCCATCTTTAGCCCACACGCCTTTTTGTGCATTAAATACATCCCCGCCATGAATAGCTTGGTTACGCATTTCTTTGGCGTGCAGCTGAGCAGCGGGCGCCCCCCACTCACCTAGCGCCATTACGCACAGCGCCATAAAAATTGCGGTTTTCATTACCGAGCCAATGATTTGTAAACGCGACATACCCGCGGCTTGCATTACTACCAACTCACTATTAGAAGCTAAAGCGCCTAACCCAGTTAAGCCACCAATAAGTGCTGCCATTGGGAAAAACACCACTAAATCGCCGGGCATACTATAAATGGTATATAGCAAGGCGGTCATAATATCGTAACTACCACGGCCAACCGATTTAAGTTGCTCTATAAATTTTATTAAAGTACTGATCCCCACCAACACCATTAGTGCAAATCCAGTCGTTTGCATAATGCTACGGCCTAAATACCAATCAAGCGTTTTCATCATATGTGTTGCTCCCGTTTAGTCACGACAGCCTTCAGCCAAACACCTAATGGGCGGCCTTTAATAATTAATAAACTACCTATAAATAATGCACTTAGGTGAATCCACCATAGGCCAATAGAGGGCGGGATTTTCCCATCTTCTACCGCAAACTTAGCCGCATTGAGTAAAATGAAATACCCTAAATATAAGCTCAAAGCAGGCACTAATTTAGCAAATTTACCTTGGCGTGGATTAACAACGCTCAGGGGTACTGCTAGTAAAGTTAATAATGGAATAGATAACGGAATAGCTAAACGCCATTGCCACTGTGCAATTGCTTCTGGAGTGTTAATAGACATTAATTCACGAGTTGGCACGGCTTCTAACTTACGACGTTGGTGTTCTATTTCTTGCTCGCGAATTTGTACGCTGTAACCATCAAACTCAGTTAAATTAAGTGAAGGCGCTTCGCCATCGGTTTCGTAACGTTTACCATCAGTGAGCACTAACTGCTGCTCACCATTTTGCGCTTCAATAACAACGCCCTGCTCTGCATAAACTAAACGCGCTAGGTCACTTTTTTCACTATCGGGTAGTTGTGCCACAAAAACTTTGTTGAGCTCTTTGCCGCCATTTTCAATGTTATGAATAAACACCACGGCTTTTTCGTTACCGGTTTGTTGAAAACGTCCAGCTCGAAGTGCAGATAAACCAGCATCAGCCTTGGCTTGCTCTTTAAGTTGGTATTCTTGTTCGCTTGCCCACGGTGCAATATACAAAGTAAGTACCGCGGCCAACAACGCTAAGATGACACTTGAAATTAGCGTAATACGCACTACATACCACTCACTCACGCCACAGGCTTTAAGTACTGTCATTTCACTGTCGGCGTAAATCCGGCTGTAAGCTAAAATAATTCCTAAAAATAAGCTCAGAGGCAAAATTAACGATGCCAACTGCGGCAATTTAAGCGCAATCATGGCAAACACGAGCTTTGCTGGGATACTACCTTCTGAGGCATCACCAAGAATGACAACAAACTTTTGCGACAAGAATATGGTCATTAAAGTTAAAAATACGGCGACCTGCGATTTTAAAACCTCAGTGGTCAAATAACGGAAAATTAGCAACATTCGCCCCTGTTAAACATGGAATTTCAATATAGTAATAAAAAACAATGAGTGAACTAGTTAATTCACTCATTTTAAATGAGTATTAAGCACATATTATAAGCCATCAATATTAATTATCCTACCTAACATCACGATATAATGTTGCATTAGTAACCCTTAAGCATATAAAGTTCAAATACACAGTAAGAGTCGAGTAAAATCTACTAATATTAGCGCTAGACCTAAAAATTTAGGTAAAAAGACTAGAAAACACATTTTTAGTCCCAACTTAGCTTCTATAGATGACTCAAAATCAGGAGTGACAATGGAATTCAACGTAAAAAGTGGTAGCCCAGAAAAACAACGCAGTGCATGTATTGTTGTTGGTGTATACGAACCACGCAGGTTATCCCCCATTGGTGAACAACTTGATAAAATCAGCGATGGTTATATCTCAAATTTATTACGCCGTGGCGACTTAGAAGGTAAGCCAGGGCAAGTATTACTATTACACCATGTACCTAATATTTTAAGCGAACGTATTTTACTCGTTGGCTGCGGTAAAGAACGCGAACTAGACGATAAACAATATAAACAAATTATTTCTAAAACCATCAATACCTTAAACGAAACAGGCTCGATGGAAGCGGTATGCTTTTTAACTGAGCAACATGTTAAAGGCCGTGATACCTATTGGAAAGTACGTCAAGCGGTGGAAACAACCCAAGACTGTTTATACACTTTTAATCAGCTAAAAAGTAAGAAAGTAGACCCACGTCGCCCACTGCGTAAAATGGTATTTAACGTCCCTACTCGCCGTGAACTGACTATAGGCGAAAGTGCCATTGAGCATGGCTTAGCGATTGCAGCAGGCAGTAAGCTGTGTAAAGACGTTGCCAATATGCCGCCTAATATTTGTAACCCGGCATACCTTGGCGAGCAAGCCAAAGAACTTGAGACTAATTTTGACAACATCACTGTTGAGCTGATTGGCGAAGATAAAATGGCAGAACTAGGTATGAACTCATACCTAGCAGTTGGTCGTGGTAGTGATAACGAATCGGTTATGTCTATAATTAATTACAAAGGCGCAGGCGATGACCAAGCGCCTATCGTGTTAGTTGGTAAAGGCTTAACCTTTGACTCAGGCGGTATTTCATTAAAACCAGGCGAAGGCATGGATGAAATGAAATACGACATGGGGGGCGCAGCTGGTGTTATTGGTGCTATGCGCTCGCTTGCACAAATGCAGCTACCTATAAACGTAATTGGCGTTTTAGCCGGCTGTGAAAACATGCCAAGCTCAAATGCCTATCGCCCTGGTGATATTTTAACCACTATGTCAGGGCAAACGGTTGAAGTACTTAACACTGATGCCGAAGGCCGTTTAGTGTTATGTGACGCGCTGACCTATGTAGAGCGTTTTGAACCAGAAACCGTGATTGATGTTGCAACATTAACCGGTGCGTGTATTGTTGCCTTAGGTGCCCATGCTACGGGGTTATTAGCTAATCATAATCCACTAGCGCATGATTTATTAAAAGCGTCTGAGCAAAGCGGCGACCGTGCATGGCAACTGCCGTTATGGGATGATTATCAAGATCAACTTGAAAGCCCATTTGCCGACTTTACTAACTTAGGTGGCCGAGCTGCAGGTACTATTACCGCTGCCTGCTTCTTATCTAAATTTACTAAAAAGTATAACTGGGCTCATTTAGATATTGCCGGCACAGCATGGCGCAGTGGTGCTAAAAAAGGTGCCACGGGTCGCCCTGTTCCTATGCTAACGCAGTATTTATTAAACCGAGCTGGCATTAGCGAAGCAACCCAAGACTAACAAACCTGTAAAAGGCTTCACAGCCCAATGTAGAGTATAAAATAAGGCGCTTTTAAAGCGCCTTATTTATTGGGTATTAATTGAAGCAAACCCCGTTATATGGCAAAATCCCCTTCTTAATTTGTGTGTATTTAATAACAGCACAATCAATGTCATGGGAAATCCCGATACAATGAACATGAATGCCCAGTTTTTCATTTTAAAGCAACAAGATGAGTCATTAGCTAAAGCCGATGATCACTTTGCTTTAGCAGCTCAAATAGCTGGGCAACAGTATCGGCTTGGTCAACGCGTATTTATTTTTGTAGATAGCGAAGCAACCGCCAACAGCATTGACGAAACTATTTGGACATTTGATGCCGACAGTTTTGTACCTCACAATTTACAAGGCGAAGGCCCAAAAGGCGGCGCACCTGTAGAAATAGGCACAACACCACCCGTTGGTAATCGTAAAGTATTAATTAACTTGGCCAATCACTTACCGGATTTTATTCGTCGGTTTAACCAAGTTTTTGATTTTGTACCCGTAGAGCCCGTAGCCAAACAAGCCGCTCGTGAGCGCTTTAAAAAACTACGCCAACTCGGTGCCAATATCACCACGCAAGATATTAATCGCTAACGCTCACTGCGTACAAAGCTAACTAACTCATTTAAGTACTTATTTAAGGTTCTGTGTAATGGATAAAACCTACAATCCGCAAGATATTGAACAGTCTCTCTATCAAGACTGGGAACAAAAAGGCTACTTTAAGCCATCTGGCCAAGGCACCCCATATTCAATTATGATCCCGCCGCCAAATGTCACGGGTAGCTTACACATGGGCCACGCTTTCCAAGATACCATCATGGATACCTTAACGCGCTTTAAACGTATGCAAGGTAACAATACATTATGGCAAGTAGGTACTGACCACGCAGGTATTGCCACGCAAATGCTAGTAGAGCGAAAGCTTGCGGCAGAAGAGGGTAAAACACGCCATGATTTAGGCCGCGAAGATTTTATTAATAAAATCTGGGAATGGAAAAACGAATCTGGCGGCACAATTACCAAGCAGCTTCGTCGCCTTGGCGCATCAGTTGATTGGGACCGTGAACGTTTTACTATGGACGATGGCCTATCAGAAGCTGTTAAAGAAGTATTTGTACGCCTTCATAAAGAAAACCTAATTTACCGTGGTAAACGCCTAGTAAACTGGGATCCAAAATTACACACTGCGATTTCTGATCTTGAAGTTGAAAACAAAGACAAACAAGGCCACATGTGGAACTTACGTTATCCACTTGCTGATGGCGTAAAAACACAAGACGGTAAAGACTACATTGTTGTAGCGACTACGCGCCCAGAAACCATGTTAGGTGACTCAGGTGTGGCAGTAAACCCCGATGACGAGCGCTACCAAGACCTAATCGGTAAAGAGATTTTACTACCAATCGTTAATCGTCGTATTAAAATTGTTGCCGATGAACATGCCGATAAAGACAAAGGTACGGGTTGTGTAAAAATAACCCCTGCGCACGACTTTAACGATAACGAAGTAGGCAAGCGCCACCAGATGCCGATGATTAATATCTTCGATAAAGACGCGGCGATTTTAACTCAAGGTGAAACATACACCTTTGATGGTAAAGAACTTGAATTTGATGCGCCAATTCCTGAGCGCTTACATGGCCTGGACCGTTTTGACGCACGTAAAACCATTGTTGCTGAATTTGAAGAGCTAGGCCTACTTGAAAAAATTGAAGACCATGGCCTAACTGTTCCTTACGGAGATCGCTCTGGTGTGGTAATTGAACCACTACTTACGGACCAATGGTATGTACGTGTTGCACCACTTGCTGAACCTGCAAAAGACGCAGTTAAAAACGGCGACATCCAATTTGTACCTAAGCAATACGAAAACATGTACTTTTCGTGGATGAACGACGTACAAGATTGGTGTATTTCACGCCAGCTTTGGTGGGGTCACCGTATTCCAGCTTGGTACGACAGCGAAGGCAACGTATACGTTGGTCGTGATGAAGCAGAAGTACGCCGCGATAACAATATTGCAGATAGCGTAGCGCTTAGCCAAGACGAAGACGTTCTTGATACGTGGTTCTCATCAGCACTGTGGACCTTCTCAACCCAAGGTTGGCCAGAAAATACCGATGACTTAAAAACCTTCCACCCATCTGACGTGTTGGTAACCGGTTTTGATATCATTTTCTTCTGGGTTGCACGTATGATCATGATGACGCTGCACTTTATAAAGGATGAAAACGGCAAACCACAAGTTCCTTTTAAAACCGTGTATGTAACTGGCTTAATACGTGACGATAACGGCGATAAAATGTCGAAGTCTAAAGGTAACGTACTTGACCCACTAGACATGATTGACGGCATTGGCCTTGAAGACTTAGTACAAAAGCGTACTGGTAACATGATGCAGCCAAAACTTGCCGCTAAAATTGAAAAAGATACCCGCAAAGTATTTGCAAACGGGATTGAAGCACACGGTACTGACGCACTGCGCTTTACCTTAGCAGCGATGGCTTCAACTGGTCGTGATATTAACTGGGATATGAACCGCCTTGAAGGTTACCGTAACTTCTGTAACAAATTATGGAACGCAAGCCGTTACGTATTAATGAACACAGAAGAGCAAGACTGTGGCTTTAACGATAGCGAAAAACAGTACTCATTAGCTGATCGTTGGATTCTAGGTCAATATGAAGCCACGGTTAAAACCTACACCGAGCACCTTGATAACTACCGTTTTGATTTAGCGGCGAATACATTATATGAATTCACTTGGAACCAGTTCTGTGATTGGTACCTAGAGCTTACTAAGCCGGTATTATTTAAAGGCAATGAAGCACAGCAACGCGGTACACGCCATACACTTATTACGGTACTTGAAAGCTTACTGCGTTTAATGCACCCAATGATGCCTTACATTACAGAAACAATTTGGCAGCGTGTAGCACCACTTGCAGGGCTTGAAACAACAGGCACTAGCATTATGGTTCAAGGTTTCCCTGTTTATAACGCAGCAAGTGTTGATGCTAAAGCGATGGATGATTTAGAGTGGGTTAAGCAATTCATTTTAGCGATTCGTAATATTCGTGGTGAAATGGATATCAGCCCAAGTAAGCCGTTATCAGTGTTACTAGCCAATGCATCGAGCGACGATGTGCGCCGTATTAACGAAAATGAATCGTTTTTAGCTTCACTCGCTAAGCTTGAAGCATTTACTCTGCTTGAAAACAAAGACGATGCCCCAGCGTGTGCAACCTCTTATGTTGGCAACCTTGAAATTATGATCCCAATGGCGGGCTTAATTGATGTTGAAGCTGAGCTTGCACGTATTAACAAGCAACTTGAAAAAGCAGAGAAAGGCCTAGCGCAAGTGCAAAACAAACTGGCTAACGAAAAGTTTGTTAACAATGCACCTGAAGCGGTACTTGCTAAAGAAAATGCTAAGCTCGCTGAATTTACCGATGCTAAAACTAAGCTACTAGAGCAAAAAGTTAAAATAGAAAGCTTATAATTAAACCAGTACGAATGGCTTGCGCCATTCGTAACCAGTTAATTTATAAGTATAAAAAAGCCGCTT
>NZ_BADU01000086.1:0-19079 GCF_000239875.1 Pseudoalteromonas sp. BSi20311
TTTTTTATGCGCGTTACAGTTACGAAACCGTGACTATTTTCATCGTGTTGGTTGCACCAATCGTTTCCATCGCATCACCGTGGGTAATAATCACGGTATCGCCTGCTTGTAAAGAGCCTGCGGCTACAAGTGTGCTTAATGCATCTTTAACCATGCTATCTTTTTCACATTTTGTAGAGTCAAAAAATACAGGGTAAACACCACGATACAGTGCTGTTTGACCTAATGTACTTGCATGACGTGAAAGTGAATAAATAGGCAGTCCAGAGCTAATTCGCGACATCAATTTTGCCGTGCTACCCGACTCAGTCAAGGTGATAATCGCTTTAACAGAGTCTAAGTGGTTAGCTGCATACATAGCTGATAAGGCAATTGATTCGGCATTAGAAGAAAAACGGCTGTCTAAACGATGTTTAGAAACGTGTGTTTCTTTTTGCGACTCAGCACCTAGACAAACACGCGCCATAGTAGCAACGGTTTCTTCCGGGTAATCACCAGCGGCTGTTTCAGCAGAAAGCATCACTGCATCTGTGCCATCAAGTACCGCATTGGCAACATCCATAACTTCTGCACGTGTTGGCATAGGGTTATCGATCATCGATTCCATCATTTGCGTAGCGGTTACAACGGTACGGTTCAATGAACGAGCACGACGAATAATGAGTTTTTGTTTACCCATTAGTGCAGCATCACCAATTTCAACACCTAAGTCGCCACGGGCAACCATAACAGCGTCAGAGGCTAAAATAATGTCATCAACTGCCTCTTGTGTTTCTACTGCTTCAGCACGCTCAATTTTAGCTAAAAGCTGTGCATTAGAGCCTGCAGCCTCCGCTAATGAACGCACATAACGCATATCATCGCCACTGCGAGGAAAAGAAACCGCAATGTAATCAACGCCAATTTCAGCAGCAGTGATTAAATCTTCTTTATCTTTTTCCGTAAATGCAGGTGCCGTTAAGCCTCCACCTAAACGGTTAATCCCTTTATTATTAGAAAGTACGCCGCCAACAGTCACAATGGTATGAACTAAGTGACCTTCAACACTTTCTACGGTGAGTTGAATTAAGCCATCGTTTAATAGCAATAAATCACCAGGGGCAACATCTTGTGGTAGCTCTTTGTAGTCAATACCGACGGCGTTAATATCGCCTTGGCCTTTTTCCATTTTGGCATCAAGAATAAATTTTGCACCAACAGATAAGGTCACTTTACCTTCTTTGAAGGTTGAAACGCGAATTTTTGGGCCTTGTAAGTCAGCGAGAATCGCGATGTGCTTACCAAGTTTAGTTGCAATATCTCGAACAGCTTGTGCACGGTCTTTATGATCTTGTGCAACACCGTGTGAGAAATTTAATCGAACGACATTTGCGCCTGCACGAATAATTTTTTCTAAGTTATTATCTCTATCTGTTGCAGGTCCAAGTGTCGCGACTATTTTTGTACGTCTTAACATTAAATTCTCCTGTGTGCTTTTTTTAAGCAAGTTGACGGTTATTTTGTTTTTAGCGATTACTAATAAAGAGCAATCTTTAGTTTTATGCAATTTTTATAACATTGCGACTATTATATACAAAATGAATATGTCATCATTATGACACCGGTGTCACAGGGCGTCAATGATCTAAAAATTTAAATAGCACTGCTATTTCTTCCCCTGAGAGGGCGGTTGTTTGATATAATTGCGGCGTTTATTTTAACTGTAATAAATGCATGTAGCTTTGCTCATGGCTGCGGTCTGAGTATAATGCACGCGGTATTATTTTAATTTACTAACCAAATAGTTGTTACCGAGGAGGGCACTAAATGCAAGTTGCATTAGTAGGGTTAGGCGTTATGGGGAAAAATCTTGCCCTGAACTTGATTGAAAAAGGGATAACGCTTGTCGCTTATGACAAAAACCCAAATGCGGGTGAAGAATTACTAAGTTGTGCTAAATCACAAGGCATGGCTGATAAACTTCACATTGTCTCTGATCTAGGGGATATGGTTAGGCGTTTAGAAGCACCACGTTCTATTTTATTACTTGTGCCTGCTGGTGAGTTAGTTGATGCGGTTTGCAACGAGCTTATTGAAGCGGGTGTTCAGTGTAGTGATATTATTGTTGATTGTGGTAACAGTAATTATAAAGACGGTATTAACCGTAAGCTCAAATACCAAGATAAGTTTGAATTTGCCACTATGGGTATTTCAGGCGGTGCCGAGGGTGCACGTCACGGTCCAGCTATGATGGCCAGTGGTTCTGAAGGTGGCTGGGAGCGTGTCGAGCCATGGTTTACAAAGGTTGCTGCAAGCTATAAAGGCGAGTCGTGTTTTGCGCGTGTAGGCCAGTCAGCTAGCGGCCATTTTGTAAAAATGGTTCACAATGGAATTGAATACGCACTCATGCAACTGATTGCAGAAATGTATCAGCTATTGCGTCACGGCACTAATCGCTCACCTAAAGAAATTGCAGAGATATTTAACGAATGGTCTCAAGGGCAGCTAAATAGCTATTTACTGTCAATCTCAAGCCATATTTTATCACTTGAAAATTCGCATAATGTGCCGCTTGTAGATTTAATTGACAATAAAGTAGGCGCAAAAGGCACTGGTTTATGGACAGCACAAAACGCCCTTGAATTAGGTATTGCGGTACCGTCGTTAGTGGCTGCTGTACAAGCTCGTCATTTAACCAATGCGTGTAATACCACTGCCGCACAAGAAATGACGTACAGCGCACAAAATACCACGCAAGTTGATATTGATTTAAACGAGTTAAAAGATGCGTTTACCCTTGCGAGCCTGTTGGCATACCGTCAAGGACTTGCATTAATTAAAGGCGCTTCACGAACTCATCAATGGAAAGTTGATTTAGCGAAAACGCTACAAACATGGCGTGCAGGGTGTATTATCCGTGCTGATTACCTTGATAGTGTAGCGCAAGGCGTTGAGTTTATTGACACGCTTGAAAAAGAGTCATTAGCGATGCGTAAAGTGACTGGCCTAGCCGTTATGACGGGTCTGGCGTTTCCTGTGCTTAGTGCAACACAAACCTACTTAGCAACGCTAACAACACCAAGTAATGGGCACTTAGTTCAAGCCCAGCGTGATTACTTTGGTGAGCACGGCATTAAAACTCACAGTGGTGAAACGTGCCATTTAACTGACTTAGTTGATATTGACGCAAAAGTTCGTTAATAAAATCTAAGTAAACTAAAAAGGGCGCTAAGTAGTGTCCTTTTTTGTTATTCGCTTAACTGATTACTTAACGGGTCAGCTCACCACGCAGGTTATCTTGCATTAAATGGCGAATTGTTTCAATTTCTAGGTTTTGACTAAACAAGTAATGCAGTTTAGTTAAGCATGCTTCTAAGGTCATATCGTAACCGCTGATCACGCCTATGTTTAACAGCGCGTTACCAGTGGCATAACCGCCCATGTTCACTTGGCCTTTTAAACATTGGGTTAAATTAGTAATAATAACACCCCGTTTACTTGCTTCATCTAGAATATCTAAAAACTCAGGGTCTTGTGGCGCATTACCTACACCAAAGCTTAGCAGTACAAGGGCTTTAATATTGCCATTAACTAAGCTTTTTACTACTTCTTTGCTGATCCCTGGGTATAAATACAGCACGCCAATAGCTTGCGGTGTAATAGGGGTAACTTGGAGTTCATTTTCTACATACGGGCTTAATTGCCCTTTGATCAGCTGAATATTAATACCTGAAAGCGCAAGCGGCTCTAAGTTAGGTGAGGCGAATGCATCAAACCCATCTGCATGGGCTTTAGTTGCACGATTGCCTCTGAACAACTGATTATTAAAAAATAAGCTGACTTCTGCAATGGGGTAGTTAGCCGCTAAATACATGGCATTAAGGAGGTTAACTTGACCATCTGAGCGTAATTGAGACAGCGGAATTTGTGAGCCGGTCACAATAATAGGTTTAGTTAAGTTTTCAAACATAAACGACAGAGCTGATGCAGTATAGGCCATAGTGTCAGTACCATGCAGTACCACAAAGCCATCGTAATCTTGGTATTTACTTTTTATATCATCGGCGATGAGTTGCCAATGAGCCGGTGACATATCTGAAGAATCTATAAGTGGGCAGTATTCATGAATATCAAATAATGGCATTTCTTCACGATTAAACTCTGCGTTATTAACCACGGTTTCGGTTAAAAACCCTTCAGCAGGAATATAGCCGCGAATTGATTTTTTCATTCCTATGGTACCGCCAGTGTAAGCGATATAAATGCGTTTACGTTTCATAAAAAAAGCCCAGTAAAAAAACTGGGCTTAGTATAACGCTAACTGCTAATCAATACAGCCTGTTAAGGCACTATTGTGCAACTGTACACTCTAAACAGCGGGCATAAACACCTTGTGGATCGTTATAATCTTTTAGGTTTTCTACTTCACTGCTTAATTGTTTAATAACACTTTGCAGATTAGCTTGGCTGGCTAATACTGCTGTTTTTTGTGTTTCAAGCCCAAGTACTGATTTAACGGCGGCACTGCCGAAAATATCTTGAAGCATTTTTTCTTGTGGGCTAAGCGATTGCTTAATTGTTTTAACGTCATAGTAGTTAAGCTTTGCAAGCTCTGCAGCTGCTTTAATCGCATCTTGTTTATTACCAAGTTTATCAACTAAACCAAGCTCTTGAGCTTGAGAGGCAATCCATACCCGACCTTGGGCAATTTTATCAACTTGCTCTGGGGTCATATTACGTGCCTCCGCAACCACATCTAAAAAGCGTCCATACGCTTCTTCAACACTCATTTGAATAACTTTAGCCATTTTCTCGTTAAGTGGGCGAGTGATTGAAAAACCTGCCAATTCGGTGGTCGCTACGCCATCTGAATACACGCCTATTTTAGCGAGGGTATCTTCAAATGTCATAAAGGTACCAAATACGCCAATTGAACCGGTAATTGTACTCGGCGCTGCCCAAATTTCATTGGCCGCCGATGCAATCCAATAACCGCCTGATGCAGCTACTGAGCTCATTGATGCAATAACGGGTTTACCAGCAGCTTTAAGTGCAAGTACTTCAGCACGAATTACTTCTGAGGCAAACATGCTGCCACCGCCTGAATCTATACGTAAAACCACCGCTTTAACCTTGTCATCAAGTCGGGCTTTGCGAAGGAGGGCTGCAGTTGAATCACCACCAATTTCACCAGCACGGCGTTCACCATCAACAATAGTGCCTTTAGCAACTACAACAGCGACTTTTTCAGTCATAGGGTTATCAAACTCAATAGGCGGTTTTACTAAACTTAAGTATTCACCAAAAGAGACTTGTTTGAATGTTTTTCCATCTTCATTTTCTCCAACCAATTCAATTAATTGTTGGCGAATTTGCTGATTGGTTTTTAATGAATCAACCCATTGGTTATCCAGTGCATACTTACCGGCATCACCATTAGCGGCTTGCATTTTAGCTAAATAAACATCCATTGTTTCATCAAAGTTTGACTCATCAAAAGGACGCACAGCACTAACGTCTTGCTTATATTCGTTCCATAAAGCACCAAGCCATACGCGGTTTGCTTCTTTAGCTGCCTCTGACATATCGTTTCTGATAAACGGTTCAACGGCCGATTTAAAGGTTCCTACACGGAATATATGCTGAGTGACTTCTAATTTTTCTAATGCGTCTTTGAAGTAAAGCGGGTACATACCGTAGCCTTCAATAAGCACGCTACCATAAGGATGCATCGCAATTTCGTCTGCATGCGCGGCAATGTAATATTGTGCTTGGGTGTAGTAATACCCTGAGGCAATCACTTTTTTACCAGTTGCTTTAAATGTTTCAAGTGCCTGCGTAATTTGTTTGAGCTTATTTAAATGTGCTTTTGGCATTTCTTGTAAATCAAGCAAAATAGCGCTTATACGCGAGTCTTGTGCTGCTTCATTAATTACTTCAACTACATCGTCGAGCAATATTTCACTGGGTGAGTCAGCACTGGCCGTTGCATCATTAATAGCGGCTTCAACAGGGTCTATATAGGTTTTTTCTTCGACAATAGGGCCATTAAGGTTAAGTCTAAGAACAGAGCCCTCTTCGACAATAATTTTATCACCGTCACTTGATACCGATACGATAAAAATGACGACCAAAAATAAAAACAATACGTTGAGTATTAAACGACGTGAGAAGTTGATCCCCGTCCATATACCTTTAAATACCTTTGCTATCAAAATAGCTCCTTAAATTGGTACAGCTAAAACGTTATTGCCATCTTAGCGTAGAATATAAATAAATTTAACTGCTAAATCGTAACGAAACATTTATAAATTCAATTACACTTGAGATTAAACACGTGTTTATTTGATAAATAATTACTGAAATTATGGCTGTAGTCACTACTTTTAACTCACGCTATTGGTCAAGATAAACGCAGTCAACAGGTTTTAAGTTAAAAAATTATTAAGTTTAATCTGCTCATATATTGCTTATTGTTGGTCATTAAAGCAGAATTGACTAAATGCACACAGGTTAGACCAGTTATTGGGGCACAGGATGTTAGAACAAAAATTAGAACTAAAACACACACAATTACGCAACCGTTTAGTAATGGGATCAATGCATACCGGCCTCGAAGAGGGATGGCATAATCGTAAACGCCTACGTGCTTTTTATGAAGCACGTGCTAAAGGTGGCACAGCAATGCTCATTACGGGGGGATATAGCCCTAATCTTCGCGGCAAGTTAACGCCTATTTCATCATCATTTAATAGTTATTATGATGTTTTTAAACACCGTGCTTATACGCAAACTGTTCATCAACATGGTGGTAAAATTTGCCTGCAGTTATTGCATGCTGGGCGCTATGCTTATCATCCATTCAATCAAGCCCCAAGTGCTATAAAAGCACCGATCAACCCTTATAAACCTAAGGCTATGTCTTTAAGTTCAATTAAAAAAACCATTAAAGATTTTGCGCACTCTGCATATTTAGCAGAAAAAGCAGGTTACGATGGCGTTGAGGTGATGGGCTCTGAAGGTTACTTAATTAATGAATTTATGGCACCGCATACAAACAAACGAGACGATGAGTTTGGTGGCAGTCTTGAAAACAGAATGCGTTTAGCTGTTGAGATTGTAAAAGCAGTAAGAGCTAAAGTTTCAGATAAATTTCTAATTATTTTTAGACTGTCTGTTATCGATTTAATTCCGAATGGCTCAACTCCTGAGGAAGTAACACAACAAGCTATTGCACTTGAAAAAGCAGGTGTTGATATTTTTAATACTGGCATTGGTTGGCATGAAGCTCGAGTACCGACAATTGCAAGCATGGTACCCCCAGGCGCATTTAAAGAAGCGTCAAAGCGGTTGAAAGATGTTATTAGCGTGCCTGTTATTGCGGTAAACCGCATTAATACACCAGAAATTGCCAATGATATTTTAACGGCGGGTGAAGCTGATTTAATCTCTATGGCGCGTCCTTTACTTGCCGATCCTGAGTTTTTTAATAAATACCAAGCCAAGCGCTCTGACCATATTAATGTTTGTATTGGATGTAATCAGGGCTGTTTAGACCACGTATTTAAAGGTAAACGTGCCACGTGCTTAGTTAACCCACAAGCGGGTTTTGAACTTGATTACCCTCTAGAAAAAGCCGCAACAGCTAAAAATGTATTAGTGGTTGGAGCGGGTCCTGCTGGGCTTTCTTCAAGTTGTTACTTAGCGCAAAAAGGTCACAATGTAACGCTTATTGACCAAAAGCAGCATATGGGTGGGCAGTTTAATTTAGCCATGCAAATACCAGGTAAAGAAGACTTTAACCATACATTGGCTTACTTTAGTAATGAACTTAAGCGTTTAAATGTAACCATTGAATTAGGTAAAGCATTTAGTGACAGTATGCTAGCTGAGTTTGATGATGTGGTATTTGCCACGGGTGTAAGACCACGTGAAGCTACGATTAAATGCAGCGATAATAAGCGTGTATTTGCTTACGATGAAGTTATACGCGGTGAAGTAGAGCTGGGTAATTCTATTGCTATATTAGGCGCAGGCGGTATAGGTTTTGATATGGTGGCATTTTTAAGCGAACATAAATCACAAAGCATCAGCGACTTTAAAACCCAATGGGGCATAGAGTGTGAACCTCAGCCGCATAAAGATGAACGTCAACTCTATATGCTAAAACGCAGTGAAGGGCGCTTTGGTGGTGACTTAGGTAAAACAACCGGTTGGATCCATCGTCAAGTTGCTAAACAACATGGTGTTAAACAAATTGCCAATTGCCAATACCATCGTTTTGATAAAAACGGCCTAACCATTAGTGTTGCTGGCGAAACGCAAGTACTGCCAGTCGATACGGTTATTGCCTGTATTGGTCAAGTGTCTAACGACGAGCTATTTAAGGCACAAGCAGAGAATGCCAAGGTTCATGTTATTGGTGGCGCTAAACTCGCTGCTGCTATTGATGCCAAGCGCGCTATATTTGAAGCTTTACAAGTTGCACGCAGTATTTAATATGCAATTTAAGTAAGTACACGGGTCTGATTATTTTTTAAAGATAGTTAACTTTTAATCAGACCCTTATATTGTTGTTTTTTACCTTACCCCATTCCTTGTATAGCTAATAAATACGCTATTGCGATTTTCAATGGTGCCTTGGCTACAACGCTTAACTGGCAAAATTAAATCGATAAAGCCTCTCATTAGTTCGACCTAATTATTTACACGCAAAAGGCGAGCGCCACTTTGTAATGGCACAAATACACGGCTATTTGGGTTGCGATATTATTTGTGTACTTTTTTAACCTAGGTACTTTCTTGATAAGCAAATAATAACAGCGGGGTGCCCATTATATTTTAACCTAAGGGTTTCAATGGTATGCTATTGTTTTGTCTTTTGAGTAATTATAATGGATGCTATTGAGCTTTTATTAACCCGCCAGTCAGATGCAAAACTGACAGAGCCAGGCCCTAATGAAGAACAACTAAACATTATTCAGCAGGCTGGGCTCAGAGTTCCTGATCATGGCTGTATTGCGCCTTGGCAATATATTATTGTTCAAGGGGATGCACGTCATAAGTTAGGTGAAATTTATTATCAAAGCGCTTTGGCCGAGCAGCAAGCTGAAAAAGTAATTAATCGTGCTAAAGAGTTACCCCTTAGAGCACCCATGATCATTATTGCCATTGCAAAATATCAACAACATCCAAAAGTACCAAGAATAGAACAAGTTCAAAGTGCAGGCTGTGGCGTGCTGGCTATGCAACAAGCCGCATTTGCACAAGGGCTTGGCGGTATTTGGCGCACAGGTTACTTTGCACAAAGCCCCAGTGTTAAACACGCGCTTAACTTAAACAATGATGATGAAATAGTGGGTTATTTGTATTTAGGGACGCCAGCAGTTGAGTGTAAAAAGTCACCGTGCCATAAACCAGAAAACTATTTTAGTTTTTTGTAGCAATAGGATGAACTTTTTATATTCAATATAGTCATAATTCATTAAGTTAATCGTGTTACACTACCGCGGTTAATATTGTAGCTGCGAGAAGCGCACGGAAGCACCAAACGCAATAAATCTTCTTCAGTTTGTTTTTTAATCGGTTGTTTTTTGGTAATGTATGGAAAGTCTTACCAATAATAACGATAAAGAAGACGCAAATGATGGGAAATTTATTTTTACGTGAAAAAGAAAACTGGTTTGCTTGGTCAATCTGGGGTGTTGTTGGCGCGCTTGCGACATTTTATGTTGCAATGAATACACAAGCAGCTCACTTTATTGCTGCAACTGCGATGGGTGTGCTAGTACTGCTAACATGGTGGATGCAACAGTCTCGACGATTTGATTTTGGCAGAGCCTTTAAAATATGCTGCTATGTTCTATTATTCACCGTCCTACCTTCGTTTGTGTTAGTTGTGATCCCAAGTGATGATTTAAACCGCTTCGATTTGATATTCCAAAGTATTGCATTTTTAACAGCCAGCTTATTGGTATGTTTAGTGTGCTCTTGGATTGCACGTAGGCCTAAACAATATTATTAGTAACTAAAACGGTTAATATTTAACTATTTAGCTGGTTTTATTAAAATAGGACTTTACAAGCTAAGCGTATGATCTTATTATGCGCGCCGTACGGAGAGATGGCAGAGTGGTCGAATGCACCGGTCTTGAAAACCGGCAGGGGTTTATAGCCCCTCTAGGGTTCAAATCCCTATCTCTCCACCATTATTTAAAAAACCGCCTTATTGGCGGTTTTTTGCTATCTGGAGCTTTATCATGTCACAGTCCCCGGAGTTATCCTTTTCTAAACGTTTACTTAAGCACATCCTGCTATGGACTGTGTTTGGTTATTGTTACCAAAGTGCCATATCGTTATTACAAAAAATGGCTATAGATGCTTATCCAGACGATGCACTGATGATGACCTTATTATACGCCGTAGGGTTTAATATTTTATCGGCGCATTTAATCACAAAATACGATCATTTTTGGCCAGTATGGGGCGCGTTTTATATTGGCATTATTGGTTTAGTGGCTGTGCCTCTTTTGCTGGTCGGTGTGGCCGGATTGTTGTCGATGAGCTTACTTGTTGGAATTTTGCTCAGTTTACCTGTATGTACCTTTGCTATTGGTTTAATTAAAGAAAAACTCAATAAAAACTAGCCCCAAACGGCTTTTATTTTGTGATAGCATATACGGGTCTTTTAACTAACAAAACGTGAATAACACATTATGTCAGATAATTTTACTACAGATGCTGAAAAAGCAAGTTACGGTATTGGCTTACAAATGGGTGAGCAACTTAAGGCTAACCCTTTTGAAGGTTTAAACTTAAATTCAGTATTTGAAGGCATGAAAGATGCGTATGCAGGCAGTGCTTTTCAAGTAGAGATCCCTGAAATCCAAGCTGCGTTTGAGAAAATTAACGAAGAGATCCAAGCTCGTCGTGAAGAAGAAGCTAAAGTATTGGCTGCTGAAGGCATTGCATTTTTAGAAGAAAACGCAAAACGTCCTGAAATCACAGTAACTGAGTCAGGTCTTCAGTACGAAGTACTTGCAACAGGTGAAGGCGAGAAGCCAACTGCAGAGTCTACAGTACGTGTTGATTACCACGGTACTTTAGTAAACGGTACCGTTTTTGATAGCTCATACGAGCGCGGTCAACCTGCTGAATTCCCAGTAGGTGGCGTGATCAAAGGTTGGACTGAAGCATTACAAATGATGCCAGTAGGTACTAAATGGCGTTTATACGTTCCTCATGAGCTTGCTTATGGTGAACGTGGTGCCGGTGCTGCAATCGCACCTTACTCAACTCTAGTATTTGACGTTGAGTTACACGCAATTCTTTAATTAGAATTTAGTTGTAAAAAAAACCGCATTCATTATTACGAATGCGGTTTTTTATTGTCTGATTAAAAATGAGCGCGTTTTAAAAGTAGCCTCTAACGCCAAATTGGAAGTTACGTCCAGGAAGAGGTGCCGTATCTTTAATAAATGAACTATGTACAAAACCAAGTTCATCAGTAATGTTATCAACACTTAGGTATAGCTGCGTGTCAACTGCGCCTAAATCAAGTTGATAATTGGCTTGTAAATCAATTAATGTATAGCCATCCGTTGCCGTTTCGTAAGCACTAATATCATTTTGCTCAAAGTAATGGGTTCCTGTTAAGGTAAATTGCGCATTACCTAGGGTATATTGTAGTTCTGAGCCCAATTTATTGGCAGGGATACGTGGTAAATTACCTTCATTATCTTTTAGTTTGGCGCGAGTAGAGTCACCAAATACTTTTACCATGGCGCTGGGGTTTATTTGATAATGTGCATCAAATTCAAAACCATAAAGCTGCACATCTTTACTGGTAAATTGATAAACATCAATTGCATCGCTGTGTCCATTGGCAGCAGACTCAAAGCCATCCATCTCATCAAACACTAATCCGGTGTTTTGTTGATAATAAAAGTTTTTAATATCGTTATAGAAAAAGTTGACGGTGTAGCCAAAGTCACCGCTAAAACGACGTAAACTAATATCAAGATTGGTAGAGGTCTCTTGTTTAATTTCTTCAGGTTCAAAATGCGCTTCTGCCCCTTCAATATGATAGCCCAAGCCAAGCTCATAAGTACCTGTGGCAACATGCAAACCATTAGAGAGTAATTCAGCTGAAAGTGGCGCACGCTCTGAATGTGATAAGCTAACGGCTAGGTTGTGACTTGGCATATACTCCCAAATCGCACCGGCTGAGGCACTTACATTAGTAAAGCTTTGGGTGTAGTTAATAGTCTCATCTGCCGATACAGGTTGTTCATCATGGCTGTGCTGATGTGTATCTACATCACTTTTGATATCATAATCTTCTAGGCGGGCGCCAAGCTCTACGGTGACATCGCCAAATGTGCGTTCTTCAAGTAAATATAACGCATGAGTGGTAGTGACACTTGCAGGCGTAAACGCTTCTTCGCCAATTGCATCGTAATCAGATTCACTATAGTGATAGCCAATCATGCCATGCCATTGGCCTAACTGATGCTCTACATTTAAACGTGCTTCAGTGGTTTCGTTACTAAACGTGGTGCCAATCGCGCCATCTTCAATTTCACTGTGAGTGTAGTCGGTGTAGCCAAGACGAAGATTAATCGATTCAATCCTGTTATCATGAAATGCATAACTTATCAGTCCTTGCCAACGATCTTGCTCTAAATGAGCATAAACGGGAGTTTCTATATGTTCTTCATCCGCATGATCTTCATGATCGCCTTCTTCTTCATGGGCATGACCGTGATCATGTGAATGCCCAGGAATGCCATAATCTGTTTCAATATTGCCGTATGAAAAGCCAACAGTTAAATGCTCACCGACATAGCTGGTACCAAAGTTTACTGTTTCACTGTCGATAAAGGTATTTTCAACTGAAGTGGCTGTTTCTTCATCGCCCTCAATGTGTACTTCACCTTCTTCATGTTCATCCGGTAGGTTAAAGCGAGGCGTTTGATAGTCATCACCACTGCGTTTGGTGCCATCAAAATGAAAATTAAAATTATTGTTGCCTGTTTCTAATTTTGCCGCATAAGTGTTCGCATTTGAAACGGTATCGTGTGTGTATTGTGCCGCTCCCGAGAGTGCGTCAATATTATTGGTTGGAATACGGTTATCAACCACATTTACTACACCGCCAATCGCACCAGAGCCATATAGTAGGGTGCTTGGGCCTCGTAGTACTTCAATTTGTTCAGCGGCTAAGCTATCACTTGATGTTGCGTGATCTGGACCAATACGTGATGCATCACTGCTATCTAAACCGTTTTGAGTAATTTTAACACGAGGACCACCTAGGCCACGAATAATCGGACTTGAAGACACTGGACCGAAATAACTCGCGTTTACTCCTGGTATTCCTTTAAGTGTTTCACCTAGGGTCGGTTTCGCTTTATTTTTTAGTTCATCCCCTGATAGTACGCTTACAGGTGAAATCATTTCTAAGCTATTTTTATGTAGTGCCGAGGCATACACAACCACAGTTTCAACCGAAGACGGCTTTAATGTAACAGTAATTGTATCGTCTACATTCTCAAGCGATATACGTGAATCGATGTAGTTATCTTTACTAATATGTAATTGGCTTTTAGCATCTATATCGATGCTAAACTGACCTTGTTCATTGCTTTTCACGCTTTGTGACTTTCCATGAACATGAATAGTTGCATTAGCAATAGGTTTTTTTTTGAATCTGTTACTGTGCCGTTAATCGTTGCTGCTAGGGCAGAGTGAGAACACAAAACAGACAGTAGCGCTGAGGATATGAGTGTTAACTTTGTCATAATTACTTCGAATCGTGGTTGTTATGTTGTGATATAATATAACACTACAAAATGGCATCATCAACAATGTTATACTATAACTTTTAATTTTGCGTTGAATGGCAAAATAATCGCGTTAAATTTACATTACCAGCTCATTATTACAGATCAGTGCATTTGTTATATTTATTCGCTTAAGAGCGGCTGTCTATCATTAGTATGTCTAATTTTTTTTGTGCTTTGAAAGGATTTTGTTTATCGATTGGTTCAAGCATTTCACAGTCATCGTTTATCATTTCTGAAATTAAACTTGGGTAGTGTCGGCAATCTTGAGGACGGTCATGGTAAATACTGCATGTATATTTATCTTTTTCTTGTGGATATTTTTTACTGCTAAGTACTAAAAATGGGCATTGCGTTAATTGCTCGCCTGTTTTGGGATCAAACCATAACTGATCGTTTTTAACATATTGATATATTTCTGGGTTGAATAACGCCCACATTTCAATTTCATCCTGATTTGTATCTAAATCTGCCGCACCATATTTAGTGCAGCATTTACCGCATTGATTGCAATTTTGCATAGGGTAGGTATTTACTATTGCGACTTAAATTAAGCGTTAAGTGTAGCACTGTAATATCCAGGTTTTTAAATTAAACCTCTGTTTTTATCGCTTATAATACTTTTGTAACAACGCAGCGCTTAATAATAATGTACTATTAGGGAATATATTTCGAATACGATGCCTTTAATAAGTCAAAAAAGGCGCGTTAATAAGGTAGCGAGTAATTATGAATACTAAAGTATACAAAGCGGTTCACGATTTGGCGGAAAAGCTGATGGCAGCGGCTAATAAAAATGATACTAAACAGTTTGAATCTTTATATGCTGAGCTAAAAGCTATTTGTATTGAAAACGAAAATACAGCGAAAGATCACCCTGTTCAGTGGGAAACATTGGCTGATTTCACCGAAGAGCTAGAAGAAGCTATCGAGACTTACGAAAAAGCGTTACAGAAGTCGATAGAAATTAATAACAAAGATCATATGTCGTCTGTTGCCTTTTCTATGGCTACTTTACAGCTTGAGCTGGGTGATAAAGAAGCGGCAATTAAAAATCTGCAAGATGCTAAAATCAGTGCGAATAAAATTGAAGACAAAGAATTAAAATCAGAGATCCATGAGTTATTAGAATCATTGGTTGAAGAAGAAGGCTAGGCAATTTTATAGCCATTATTAATAATCAGCGTCAGTAATAATACCATTGGCGCTTTTTTATTGATAAAAGCAAATTCTGCGTCATTAAATATTTATGCTTAAGTTAAGTCACTAAGCAAATTTTTTGGAGAAAACATGCTAGCGCAAATAGAACAATGGATTGTATGTTCATCAAAGAATATGCTGTGATACATTTGTTAGCGAATTTGCTGACTTTTTACCCGCATGAATTTTTGAAAACTGCATTTTATGTGGTTGTTGAACACATTCCCAAGCCTGACTTTGCTGGTTTACGTGAAATTGGTTTAAGCGATTTTATTGACATGGATGTAGCAGGGATCACCTATAAAAACACTTATTACATATTACCTCATGTTGCGCGGAATTTAAGAGTGCATTTTCATGAGCTGGCTCATGTAGTTCAATGGCGCGAGCTCGGTGCTCACGCTTTTATTATGCGCTACATCAATGAAATCCAAACCTGTGGTTACAATGATGCTCCGCTTGAAATAATGGCCTATGCACTTGATGCGCACTTTACCAGCAATGGAAATAAATTTAATATTTCTGACTATATTACTCAACAGTTTTAGTTAATAAATATTATAAAAGGAATTTATATGTCGCGCTTTGTGCTCTATTTACTAGCTTTATCTGCCCTTGATGTAAAGGCAGCCGATTTCAATCATGATATTGTCAACGCATTGATACACAGAACAACGCAACAAGTAACTTACGATGGCGCCTATTATAGGCTTGAATACCCAGGTGGCGATGTGCCCGCTAATATTGGTGTGTGTACTGATGTTATAATTAGATCGTATCGACAGCTTGGTATAGATTTACAAAAGTTAGTACATGAAGACATGCAGGCCAATTTTCGCGCATATCCTTCTAAGCGTATTTGGGGATTAACCAAGCCAGATAAAAACATTGATCATCGACGTGTACCTAACTTAGGGGTTTACTTTGAGCGCCATGCTCAAGTGTTAACTAAATCGCCTAATGCAGCAGATTATAAAACCGGTGACATAGTCACTTGGATGCTGCCAGGCAATTTACCGCACATAGGTATGGTCGTTAATCAAATAGCGCAGGACAGTGGTCACCCGCTTATTGTGCACAATATTGGTCGCGGACCTGAAATGAGCGATATGCTTTTTGCTTATACAATTACGGGTCATTACCGATTTGTACCTGCTGCTTATTCAGAGTAAATAACACGGCTATAATCGCGATTACTTGAGTAATAATTGCAGAAAAAGGTAAGTGAATAAAGCGAGCTGTTTGGCATTATACTGTGTGGTTTGCTAGTTACTTTAAATTAATACTGATATCACCATTGGGCTTGCAGCAACACAACAGTATTTCACCATCACGCACAAAGGCCAGCGGCTCTTCATTGTAATTAACTTCACCAGAGACAAGTGTTGCACGACACGCACCACAATATCCCTCACGGCACTGGTAAGCAACATCAATTTTATTCGATTCTAAGCAGTGTAAAAGAGAAGGGCAGCCAGCGGTAAAATCTAAGCACTGGCTGTTATCTGCAAGCGTGACACTTGCAGTGGTTCTATCAGTCATTATAAATCAAAGTCACCAAATTCAGCAGCATCAACCTGTGAATCAATTTGACCTACAAGGTATGAGCTAATTTCCGCTTCTTGTGGAGCAACTTGCACGTTATCAGAAACAAGCCATGAGTTGATCCATGGAATCGGATTACTGTTATTATCAAACTGTGCTGGTAAACCAATAGCAGTCATGCGTGCATTGGTAATGTATTCAACATACTGACATAAAATATGCTTATTTAAGCCAATCATTGAACCATCTTTAAACAGGTACTCTGCCCATTCTTTTTCTTGCTCTGCAGCGTCAACAAACATCTTGATTGCTTCTTCACGGCACTGTGCAGCAACAATTGCCATTTCAGGGTCGTCTTTGCCATCTTGCATAATATTTAAAATATGCTGAGTGCCTGAAAGGTGAAGCGCTTCATCACGGGCAATAAGCTTTTATTCCGTCAAGATAAACCCACATAAAAATATACAAATAAGGCTTAGATTAAAAATATAATCAAGTTTAATGTAAAATTTAATGTTAATACTAATAAATAATGTTAGTGTGTTTGGTAAATTCCGTCAACACACATAACAACACAAATGATCTTAGAAGAATAAAAATGAAAAACAACTTAGGTTCACGTAGTCATTATATACGTTATGTCAGAACAAAGGAATTTGAAAGAGATTTTCCTCTTGTTTATCTGGTAGACGGCAAGGTTTCTTTCTCTTTATTGTCATTTACTAAAGAGCAGATGGATATTGGAAGAGGGAAAGATGCAGCGCTGAGAAGAATATTCAAAGTAGTAGCAGATATTTATCAATTTTACTTAGCCAATGAGGATAAACATCAGGCTTATTTGAATAGTGGACATGAGCTTATCATCGATTACTTTAGCGCAAAATTACATGGAACTATTAAAAACGGTGTGTGTGATTTAGGCTTGTTCTGGAAGAAAACTAAATATGCAGATGTCCGTAAAAGTATTACTCAATTTCAAAAGTATCAGTCTTACTGTAAAACTTATCTAAATGTCACAGAACTCGTTAGTGATGACATGATTCATCAAATGACGGTTAGATACAGTGCTTTTGAAAAGAAAACTAATTTTAAGTTGTTAGAACATATTGCTTCAGTTAAAGATGCGATGGCCGATGATCGTAATCAAACAGGATTAGATTATGATAATGAATTTTTTGATCAAGGTAATTCGAAAATCATTAAGTACTTTCCACCCAAAAAATTAAAAGAGTTTATCGATAGTGAAGAAAATATTAACTACCAAGCCGCATTTTTATTAAGTGGCTTCACTGGGTTAAGAGAGTCAGAAAATTTACATATTTTTGTATCAGATATCGTTTATCAAGGGAGTTTGGCTGAAGTTATTATTTCAGACCCTAATAAAGGAAAAACATTTTCACCTGAAAAGAATAAGCTCGTTCCTAGAATAGGAATTTTAAAGTCGTGTTTACGTCAACATAAAGCCATCTCTGATTTAGATGATATTAATATAGATTACCTATCACGACTTCCAGTACGAACCAATCTTCATACACGACATCGATATCACGCAGGCTGGAAAGGTGTTCAACTACGTGATCCGAATGAAAAATATGGTCACTTACTTGAGTGGACCTGTGGATACGCTCAAGAATTATTTACTCGTCTTGTTCCCAAGCTTTTAATGCAATCAAGACGTTCTCATCCATATTTATTATGTAATACAGATAATGATATGCCGATGACAGTTGATGCTTATGAAAGTCGTTTTAGAAGACATTCTGCAAAGATAACAGGGAAAGAGTTGTATTCACATGTCATGAGGCACTTTACGGGGTTTTATTGTGCAAATGTCTTAAAAGTTAGCCAAAAGGATGCACAGAAAATTCTTCGTCATAAAAGGGAAACTAGTACAGATATTTATTACAACTTATCGCCAGAAGAAGTAAAAAGACAAATAGCAATGAAAGAAACATCCATATGGGATGAGTTAGATTTTAGTGATTGGGGTAAAAAATGAGAAAGTTTAGTTTAGAAGAACAATTTGATAAATGGTCAAAGTTTGAAGGAGTTTGTAAAATTGACTTTTCACTTTCAAAATTAAGCTCTGGTTTAGGCTTTATATCTAATCGGCCAGTTAGTTATAACGCAACATTAGATACAATTGTTGTTGATCGTAATAAATTAGAACAAATTGGTGATTTAGCCCACTTTTTAGAAAATAAAGTTAAAACTAGATTTATAGCATCAGTGTTTGAAAAATTTGATAAATATTTAGTTGGATTTGACGAGCGAAATTTATCTTCTAAGCAAATTATTCAGTCCCCTTTTACTTTATTCCACTTTAAGTTTTTGACAGACATAGCTATTGATGAACGTAAAGAAAAAGCCTATGAGTTCATAAAGTTTACAGTAGAGAACAATTTCGAAAACTTAAATGTAGGTTTTCACCCACAAAAATCCTCAGCTAGCTCTTTGAATATTATGGAAACATTCAAAGGAATAGATAATGATTCACTTATTAAGTTTATTT
>NZ_BADU01000085.1:0-34574 GCF_000239875.1 Pseudoalteromonas sp. BSi20311
CCTGTGGCAGTAAGCTCAAACACTTATCTATCGTCTTGGTTTTGCCCCCACCACTAATGCCGATATGCGAGATACACGTTGATAAATTAATCGCGTTTGGCATTTCATAGTCTTTACCTTTCCCAACTTCACTTTGCATGATGTTGTAATCGATAGTGAAAGGTCTTCTATGTAAGTACCCCACCATAATTGCTTTAACGATGTGCCGATAAATTTTAAACGTCTTAGGTGATGGCACAAAGGTAAGTGGAATTAATTCAATCATTAACTCCCTATCAAAGTCATTCATCTGAGTAACGCTTGCATCAACGTCATGATTGACCAAAATCGCCTGAGTGAACGCTTCCAAACTCTTTGCAGGTCGAATCGCTTCAATTAGCGGGTTGTTGTTATAGGCGGTGATGTTGTGAGGAATATATTCCGCTTTTACAGCCACTGATTGTGTTTCTAAAATTTGCATGTTTTTACCTTATTTCTAATTAATCTTGTCTCCTTCATGGTTAATTTTTCCTATTGATTTTGCCCAGATGAGGGATACATCTGCTGCATTTGGCGCATCATTGAAGACTGCAACGTCTCCATCGATACTGTTTCTTCTTTGGATTTCGACTCACCTACCATCAACGTGCTAATCATGGAGGCAGTCTGTCTATCCATATTCGCCTTGGTAATTTCCTTCAACGCTTTAACCGTAGATTGCGATGATTTGGCGTTCGGTCTTGTTAAACCTTTAAGCGCATCCAACGCTTCTTTGGTGATCCGTTGCGTATTGTTCTTCTGTATGAAGCGGGCTTGCCTAAGTTCACGTTGTTGTTCAACTAGATCCGATGTCTTCTGAGATTGTTTATGTGACACATCAAACCAAGTAACACCTTCAAACGTATCGTCCTGCTCGGTATTGAGCGTTGCTTCATAAACAACACCATCATGCTTGTACCAAATCTTGTCAGTAGAGCCATCAAAGTAACGGATGTCTAATTTCTTCACTGGGCGTTTTGGGTTTGCATTAAGCCAGCCTTGTCGTGCCGCATGTTCGCAGTGGTAGTAAACGTTGCGGTACTTAATCCCTTTTGCGGTAGTTGCTGCCAGACTCCGAGGTAGTAGCTTGAACATGACATCTTCTTTATTCATAGTCATGCCTCGTCCATTATTCATGTAATGACGCAGCCCAAAGTTCCACCTAGCTCTGGAGGTTGCACGCACACCTTCAACTTCCATTGCCTTGCTAGATACTCTCGGTTTTGGCACAAAGTTGTTTCTAAGAATGGTGTTTATGATCAGCAGATGAACAAACTTGTCGTAGTCATACACTGCGAGGTTCGAGGCGTGCGTATCGCCTTTTTCGGGTATGCGTTCAACCAGTCCCGGCATGAATTGGATGATGTCGTTTTTAGTATGCTGAAACTCACCTTCCACAGTTCCTTTGGTATAACCCGCATAGATTTGCAGGTAATTGATACAATCAACCCCGATCTGCTCATCAAGCAACTGCATCATGTTTTTCTTTGGATATTCCACACCATTATCAATGGCGAGTTCCGTACACAGCAGGTTACAGGGCCAATCTTTATGCGTGATATCTACACCAAACTGTTTGCAAAATTCCACTTTATCTGTGAAAGCATTGTAAAGTGCCTGCATGACTCCGCGCCAATTGGGGCCACCAATCCCAACGTGAAAGCCTACCGTCATCCCTGAGTCTACATCCATCACACGATATACAGTCGGTCTGCCAGATGATAAGCGCTCTTTTTTGTTATACGGGTAGATAAGATAAACATCTTCAATCGTGGCATCTATCTCATAGCGAAATCCGGGCCCCGGCACATCTGAACGGGCACGTTTTAGCTTAGAGCGGTATTCAGATAGATACCGCTTATCACCTTTTTGCTGCCACTTCAGTCGCCCTTCTTTTTCAGCCGCTCTAACAAAGGTATAGTATTGGTCATAGCTAATACACTCATTCTCTTCCAGCGGTTTACGCTCGACAATTTCCTTTCCGTCTTCATTGATGTACTTCTCTTTTTTTGACTGAAAATAGAAGTCATACACCTCATACTGTTTGGTATGAGGCATTCGCATGAATTTCTTTTTACCTAATCTTTCCAAGTGCTTGAGAATATTGTCTTCGTCTAGCTTGGTGCGCCCACGAAAATAGGTATCTGATGATTTTCTGCCGCGCTTAGACATCCCCTCAGTCGGGACAAGCGGTAGCACAAAGTTGCTGCCACATTTTCGATAATCCGGGTACATCGCATTGAAACAGCTACCACGGTAAAAGTACTGTGCAAGTAATCTGGATATTTGCGCAGCATTTACGCCACTTTCAGCGCTGATTTCCTTGATAAGTTCACTACCTCTGTCGGTATACAGGTATTCATAGTTTTTTTCGGAATCCTCAACAATGGGCTTTATCAAGTCATAGTTAAATCGAGCGTTATCTCGCCTTTTTAGTTTGATTTCTAGCTGCTCATTTGGAGACTTATTACGCGGTACGTAAAGGCCGTTGTCATACTCAATCCCACGGATTTCATATTGGTAATGCGTCAACATATCGGCTAACTTTTGTGCATCCATTGTTAGTGGTTTGCTTTGAAGGCGTGAGCGTTTTTTTTGTAAGGGTTTATCCGCTCTTGGTTTGCGTTTAACCACCGATTTATTCAAATCGTAATAAGCGACCTTATCGCGGGTTACATGGACTATACGCAGGTGTAGTGAGCCTGTTGGCGTGATAATTTCTGTATGTTTACGGAACATGATTAAGCGACCTCCCTTAAAGGAACAGGCTTAAACACATCAATTTTTATATCTAAATCAATCGGTAATTGATGAGACCATAGGCCCCACTGGAATAGGCCGAAGCCATCGTCGTAACTGAGTCCCAATCGATGACTGACACGCTGAATAACCTCTTGTAACGGTGTTTCAAAGTACAGGCTTGCCATCTCAACAAACGCCATAAAAAACGGCTGTTGATTGTGCTTAATCTCATGAATGTATTTCAAGCACCCCTTGGACCACTTTAAATTGTATGCACAGTTAATGCTGACGTTGTGGTCAGTTTCTAAAACAAACGGTATCTGTTTGTCTTCATAGTATCGTCTTTCCAGTTCGAGCTTTTGCAGAGTTCGCGTAACAGATACAGGGTGCTTGATTTCTCTATCCAGCGAATCCAGCGTTTTATATGTTCTGGCGACCTCTTTTGTTGCGAGGTTTTTGTCGTTTAAATCTGTCTCTAGACAATAGAAGTCGGTACTGAGCACATAGGCTTCGCCTTCTTCATCGCACGGATACTTGATACCCATATCGATTGCGATACGAACACATAGCTCTATGTCCCACAATGGATATTGCTCAAAGTAATTAACGGTTTCCGGCAAGGAATCTCTTATGATGCCTAAGCGTCTTTCACCATCGCTTAAGAAATGGTGGTTGCGTTTGCTCTTAGCGCCTTTGTACAAATGCCTTCTTGTACCCTTAGGACCGCTCCACACTTTGATTAGAGGCTCGTATTGCTTCTTATCTAACGCATCATGCCATTTATCAAGCGTTTTAAGGGCCTTATTAAATTTTAAAAGCATTCACCCGCCTTACCCATGAAAATCTTTTGACTTGGGAAATATAAATTTGGCGAATGAAATAACTTAGAGTTGGAAGTTTGATGTTTTTCATTTTGTCTACTCAAATTCGTTTAAATACGAACGTGATCGTAGATCTAAATTTTGATCAATACAACTTGCATATTTGTATAAAGCACTGAATTTTAAGTAATTAATATTTATAAAAATAAATATTATAATTTTCTATTAATTATTTAGACTTCATAAACAATTGAAAAAACATCAAATATTTTGTGATATTTTTTGATTATACCAATGTGCATATTTGTCATGGTTATTGCTTCGAGATCTGATATTGATTAAATAAATGGCAACGAGCGAAATATCAATCATTAAAACGGTTCTAGTAGGTTCTACTTGCTTATTTATCTAATTTATATAAATTAGATAAATCACTATCAAAAAGAAGAATAGCCTTATGAACGAGCAAGCGATCTTCGACCATATCAAACAAGCATTAGATGATGCGCCACGCAACCAGTACACCACTGAGTTGCATCTGCAAATGATCAAATACGCTGATAGTTTAAAAAGCATGACTGCCAAAGAATTTTGCGAAGGCGTTGGCTTAAAACCCAGTTTTGGCACTGAATTTTCTAAAATGCGTAATCTCACTCACCGTTTAAAAGCAGCAGGCTTAAACACCGACTTGCTCTAACCGCTCAGGCACAAGGATTTAAAGGAACACTCATGGCAATTAAAAAGACAGAACTGTATTCATCATTATGGGCAAGCTGTGACGAACTGCGTGGCGGTATGGATGCCAGCCAGTATAAAGACTACGTACTAACCATGCTATTCATGAAGTACGTTAGCGATAAATACAAAGGCGACCCATACGGCATGATTGTCGTGCCAGAAGGTGCTAGCTATGACGACATGATAGCTGCCAAAAACGACAAGGAAATTGGCGATAAAATCAATAAAATCATTGCAGCCCTTGCTGAAGAAAATGACCTTAAAGGCATAATAGACGTTGCCGATTTTAACGATGAAGACAAGCTCGGTAAAGGTAAAGACATGGTAGACCGTCTAACCAAGCTAGTCGGTATTTTCCAAGGGTTAGACTTATCATCAAATCGAGCTGGCGGTGATGACCTATTAGGTGACGCTTACGAATATCTAATGCGCCATTTCGCAACAGAATCAGGTAAATCTAAAGGCCAATTCTATACACCATCTGAGGTATCTCAAATTTTGGCAAAAGTGGTCGGCATTAAAGAAGACACACCTCAAGATGCCACCGCCTACGACCCTACTTGCGGCTCAGGTTCATTGTTGTTAAAAGCCAGCGACCAAGCGATGCGTGGTTTAACCCTATACGGACAAGAGATGGACAACGCGACTAGCGCACTTGCCCGTATGAACATGATCTTACATAACAACACCACGGCTAAAATATGGAAAGGCAACACACTTGCCGACCCACAATGGAAAGATGCCACTAACCAATTAAAAACATTTGATTTTTCGGTTGCCAACCCGCCATTTTCAAATAAAAACTGGACCAGCGGCTTAACGCCAGAAAACGATTTATATAACCGTTTTACGTGGGGCATTCCACCAGAGAAAAACGGTGACTACACCTTCTTACTGCACATTATCAAAAGCTTAAAAAGCACAGGTAAAGGCGCGGTGATCTTACCGCATGGTGTGTTATTCCGTGGTAATGCCGAAGCCACAATACGTGAAAACCTCATCAAACAAGGTTACATCAAAGGCATTATTGGTTTACCTGCTAACCTGTTTTACGGCACTGGTATTCCTGCCTGTATTATTGTGATTGATAAAGAGCACGCTCAAAAGGCTGTCACTAATTTCAATGAAGTTGATGAAACACTACCAACCGTATCAGGCCGCCCAATATTTATGATTGATGCCAGCAAAGGCTTTATCAAAGATGGCAACAAAAACCGCCTGCGCAGCCAAGACATTCATAAAATTGTCGATGTGTTTAATAAAGGCTTAGCGCTTGAGCGTTATAGCCGTTTAGTGCCAATTGATGAAATTGCCGCTAACGATTACAACCTTAATATCCCGCGTTATATCGACTCGTCTGAGCCAGAAGATTTACACGATTTAAGCGCTCACCTGCAAGGTGGCATTCCAAATCGTGACATTGATGCCCTTGAGCATTACTGGCAGGTATTCCCAAGCATTCGCGCTACCTTGTTCACTCATTTGCGTGACGGATACAGCCATGCACTGGTTGAAGCCAGCCAAGTAAAAAGCAGCATATTAGCTCACCAAGAATTTAAAGACTTTGCCGCTCGTAGCTTATTGCCATTTAAACAGTGGATACCAGAAGCGAAACTTAGAGAAATCAAAGTTGGCGATAACCCGAAAAACTTTATCTTTAACATTTCAGAGAACTTGTTAAATAGCTATGCCAATAGCGACTTATTAAGCAAGTACGATATTTACCAAATCCTGATGGATTACTGGGCCGATCCCCTGCAAGACGATGTGTATGTATTGGTACAGGATGATTGGCAAGCAGGTAACACCCTTCGTGAGTTAGTGGCTGCCAAGGGCGAAAAACTCAAAGAAACCCCTGATTTAGTCATCAACAAGAAAAAGTACAAAGCCGAGCTTATTCCACCTAGCTTAATCGTTGCCCGTTACTTTGCTGACGAACAAACTCAAGTTGACGCCCTGCAAGCTAAACAAGACGAAGCCACCCAAGCACTGGAAAGCTACCTAGAAGAACATGGCGGTGAGGATGGTCTATTGATTGACGCCCTCAACGATAAAGACAAAATCACCAAAGCCAGCGTTGCTGCCAGAGCAAAACTTGCCACCGATGTTGACGAAGTGAAAGCACTGAAACAAGCAACTAAATTGTTTAATGCCGAAGCAGCTGCGAAAAAAGCAGTCAAAGAAGCCCAAGAAGCGCTCGATTTAGCCGTATTCAACCAATATCCAAAACTCACGATTGATGACATCAAAACACTGATTGTCGATGACAAATGGCTAGCCACTCTACATGCCAATATCGTTGCTGAAATTGAACGTGTTACCCAACAAATGGCAAACCGTGTTAAGCAATTAGAAGAGCGTTATAGCGCGCCACTACCAACCCTTTCTAAATCGGCTGATGATCTTAGCGATAAAGTCGCAGGCCATTTAAAAGCGATGGGTTTGGAGTGGTCATTATGAGCGTAATTGAGCAAGTAGTTCCTGAAGGATATAAACAAACAGATGTTGGAATTATTCCTATTGATTGGAAGGTGTCCAAACTTGGAAACATCGGCAAGTTTAAAAATGGTATCAACAAAGATGCTGATTCATTTGGCCACGGCTTACCATTCATCAACCTTATGGATGTTTTTGGTAAGCCCCATATTTCAGGTAACGAAAATCTAGGTTTAATTAATTCAACTGAGATTGAACGAAAAGAATACAACGTCAAAAAGTCGGATGTATTATTTATTCGTTCATCAGTAAAGCCAACAGGCGTGGGGCTGACCAGTGTTGCCCTCCAAGACCTAAGGGACTCAGTTTATTCCGGTTTTCTAATTCGATATAGAAGTAATGACGATTTAACTACGGACTTTAAAAGGCATTGTTTTTATGACAGCGGATTTCGCAATAGATTAATTGCTGCGAGTACTGTAAGTGCAAATACCAATATTAATCAAGATGCATTAAAAGAGCTTCAAGTTGCTTATCCAAGTAATACTGAAGAACAAACCGCCATTGCCAATGCCTTATCCGATGTGGATGCGCTATTAACAGAATTGGAAAAGCTGATCGCGAAAAAACAAGCGATTAAAACCGCCACCATGCAGCAACTGCTGACAGGCAAAACCCGTTTACCTCAGTTTGCCTTTTATTCTAAAGAAAGTGCAGAGGTCGCCACTTACACCGAAGGCGCTGTTGAAGGAAAGAGCCAAGGCCAGCCTAAAGGCACAAAACCCAGCGAACTAGGCGAAATCCCTGAGGATTGGGATGTAATACTTTTAAACGATATATCAGTTATTTCTCGGCTTGCAGGTGCTGAATATACTAGTTTTTGGAAAGAAGAACCAACAGGTGAAATAATAGCACTACGCGGGTTTAATATCGGTCAAAATAAAATAATCAATAGAGAGTTAACTAGAATAAGTAACTCTTTATCTATGAAGCTCAAGCGTTCTAGACTGACAAAAGGTGATGTGATTTATCCTTGTGTTGGTTCAATTGGAAATGCTGCTGTGATTCATGATGATAAAAAATATCATATTCAGCAGAATATTGCTCGAATCACTCCATCGAAATCGAAGCTCAATTCTGAGTTTCTCTGTTTTTACCTCATGAGTGAATTAGCTACTAAAGAAGTAGAGCGCTTTACTGCAACAACCAGTCAGCCAAGTGTTCTTGTAAGTAGCCTTCGCCAATATCGACTGCCAATTCCTAAATGTATTGAAGAACAAACCGCTATCGCCACCATCCTCTCGGATATGGATAACGAAATTCAAACCCTTGAGCAACGCTTGACGAAAACCCGTCAAATCAAGCAAGGCATGATGCAGCAGCTACTCACAGGCCGCACAAGGTTGCCATTTAACAAAGAATAATAAGGAACACGGATGTCTGAATGTAATGAATTAGAATTAAAGCCAATTAACGACTTGCTGGAATTATCATTTTTTATTCCCGCCTATCAGCGTGGCTATCGTTGGTCTAAAAGGCAGGTTATTGAATTACTGAATGACGTATACGAGTTTTGTTTAAACAAAAATAAATCAGAGCAAGATTTTTATTGTTTGCAGCCCGTTGTAGTAAAAGCACGAGGTGACCAGTGGGAGTTGGTAGATGGTCAGCAAAGGCTAACTACCATTCTTATAATTTTGGGTTACTTCAATTCACGATTTGCTGAAGACTTCCGAAAACAACTTTATTCAATCGAATATGAGACCCGCCCTGAGAGCAAAGAGTACATTGCTACGCTTGATGAAAGTCAAAAAGATAAAAATATAGACTTCCACTATATTTTCGAAAGCTACAACGAAATTCGAAATTGGTTTAAAGACAAAATTAACCGGATAAATGATATTGAATCTGTATTTCTTAATGATGTTAAAGTGATTTGGTATCAGATAAGCGAAACGGAAAATGTTACCGAGGTATTTACTCGACTAAATATGGGTAAAATCCCTCTGGTTAATGCCGAGTTAGTTAAAGCGTTATTTTTAAAGTCGAGTAACTTCGCCCAAGATGTAGAAGACTCTAAAAGCAAAAAGCCTATTCAGGATCTACAGCAGTTAAAAATCTCTCAAGAGTGGGATGCGATTGAAAAACGCTTACAAGATGATGCGTTTTGGTTTTTCATTAGCAATGAATCTATTACCACCAATCGTATCGAATTTGTGTTGGATTTGGCATCCAGAGAGTTAGATAGTGAAGGAATTTTAAACACGGATAAATTGAAAATATTTTTGACATTCAACCGACTGCTTTCGAATAACGGTGAAAAGGATAAACCTGTCGATATTACTCGTGAGTGGCTAAAGATAAAACAGTGTTTTATGACATTGGAAGAGTGGTATAACGACCGCGCTTTATTTCACTTGATTGGCTATTTAGTCTCGCAGAAAATTTCTATCGCTCATATTTTCGATTTACATCAAGAGGCACTCACAAAGTATGATTTTCGACAGTCATTGCTAAAGCTAGTCTTCAGTAAGACATTTAACGGTAGAGAAATAGATACGTTATCTCAAGAATGGCTAGAAGAGAGGCTAAACGAATTTACTTATGAATCTGGAGCACACAAGCTCAGGCCAATACTATTACTATTTAACGTAGCTAGCTTACTTGCTAACCCTGCCACCAATGCGCGTTTTCAATTTGATAAATATAAATTAGACAGTTGGGATATTGAACATATCCGCTCAGTGGCATCCGATATGCCAAATAGTAAAGACAAGCAAAAAGCATGGCTTGAAAATGTTGTTGCTTATATATCTAGTGATGAGTCCATAGAAGCTGAAGAGTCTGACGTTGATGAAAACAGTGAAGAGCTATCTATAAAACTTGAAGCAACAAAGTTACTGCAAGCAACCAACTTCAATAATGATCAGTTTGAAGCTTTGTATGACAAAGTACGAGCGCATTACGACCCTGATGGTAATGAAGATATTGATAACTCAATTGGCAATCTAACCTTGCTGGATAGCAGGACTAATCGTAGCTATCAAAATGCGGTATTTCCTATTAAACGAGCGAGGATCATCGCATTAGATAAAAAGGCAACCTTTGTTCCGCTATGCACTAAGAATGCATTTCTTAAGTATTACAGCAAACATGTAGATAAGATGCTGTATTGGGAAGCGAAAGATAGCGAAGATCATCAAAGAGCTATGGTAGACATGTTACTCGATTTCTTTCAAGGAGTGGGCGTTCATCAAAAGGAGTTAGGACATGAATAAGGGAAAAAGCTTAACATTTTACGGTCTATTTGATGTTGTTGAAGCGATAGAAATTCCAATATTACAACGTGATTATGCACAAGGTCGAAAAGAAGAAGGTGAAGTTAGAACACTATTTTTAAATTCATTATTCCAAGCGCTAAATAGCAATGATGGGCCACGACAGCCTTTAGATTTAGACTTCGTTTACGGAAATTTTGAAGAAGGACAAAGCAAGGCTTTTTCTGTTCTTGATGGTCAGCAGCGCTTAACGACTTTATTTTTATTGCATTGGTACTTAGCAATAAAACATGAACATATTGCAGAATTCAGAGATCGGTTTGTCACTGATGAACAACGATCTCGCTTTACTTATAAAACACGACCTAGCACAACCGAGTTTTTTGATGCATTAATCTCCAAAGATATTGAAATATCGAATGCAACAATAAGTAAGCAGATTAAAAATAGTCAATGGTTTTATTTGTCATGGCAACAAGATCCAACGGTACAAGCTTGTTTGAATATGCTTGATGCGATTCAGGAATTGTTTTCGCAAAACGATGCCAATTTATACGAGCGAATCATCAATACAAGCGAACCTTACATCACCTTTCAGTTTTTAGATCTTCATTCTTTTGGTTTATCAGATGAGCTTTATATCAAAATGAATGCTCGTGGTAAGCCGCTAACAATATTTGAAAACTTTAAAGCCAAGTTAGAGCAAAAAATAAAGTCTTTTGAGGGCGATTGGCCTGAGTACACATTGCCTTTTCAAGACAATGCTAGCGGTTATGATTACTTCATACATAAGATAGATACTGACTGGGCTGATTTATTTTGGCCTTATAGAAATGTTTGTTCTGATGACAATACCTTTGATGATGAGTTAATGAACTTCATTCGACTAGTTATCGCCTATCAATACCTCGTTGATCATAAAGATTCGTCTATCGAGCTTCATGTGAATGGTGGCGAACTCTTTGGTCGAAACGGAAGATTAGAATCACTTACACTTTCCCAATATGAAGAATTAGGTTGTTTAAATAAAGAATTCATTATCCGGCTAATTAGCTTCCTTGACCTCAGCTATAGGGGTGGATTGGTCGAGAACAAAATAAACAGCTACTTAGACACTGATTACTACTACAACGAACACAAAACATTCAAGAACGTATTGAAAAACGATGCTAGCTACGATGATAAACTCAGGTTTTATGCGTTTTACAACTACGTTGCAAAATCACCAACTAATGAAGAGTTGAATGAATGGTTAAGGGTAATTTTTAATTTAACCGAAAACACCATTATCAATACCGCAGATGAGTTTAATAAAGCACTGTTTGCAATAGACAACCTTTGCCAGCACGATAGCCCTATATTAAAAACACTAGCTAATGATGTTGAAATATCAGGTTTTACAGGTGCTCAGATAGTCGAAGAAAAGATCAAGGCTCATCTGCTGTTAAGGTCTAGTGAATGGCGAGAAGCAATTACCTGTGCAGAACAACATTCATTTCTGAAAGGCCAGATTGGCTGTATTTTAAATTTTACTGATATCCTAAGTTATTACCGAGAGCATGAACATTGTAATTGGAACGCTGAAGAAGATAACGAGTATTTAACTAGCTTCATACGATATTCTAATGCGATTCAACGCGTGTTTGATCAAATTGAAAGCAGCTCAGCATCAATTGATTATTTGTGGGAAAGAGCAGTTTTAAGCAAAGGGGAATACTTCACCGATAAACGAGGCGACAAATACAATATGCTCTCCTCTCGTGATACTAGAAACAATATTCCTCGTGATCATAGCTGGAAACGATTATTACGTTTCGGCACTGCTTCAATTGAGCAAAAACAAAGATACGTTAAAGCAGTTATTGATGACCCGTTATTTAATGCTGACGAAATACAAACATCACTTTCTGCTATTTGTTCCAATACTATTGAGTCTGAAGAAATTGAGCCTTGGAGAAAAGCATTAATTCAACATAAAGAGTTAATAGCGTATTGCCAGCAAGGCTTTATTGAGAAAAATAACTCTGAGTTTGTATTACTTGGACAATCCCAGCGAAATCATACTCATGCTGAGTTATATACCAAAGCACTCGAAATTGACTTACGCAGAGATAAAAGCTCATTAGAGCCTTTTTCGCGGTTATGGTATGAACAAGTTAAATCGCGAGAAGAAAGTGCGCATTTGAAACTAACCGGGTTTGTTCATAATGAACAGCGATATCAAATAGATATCTATAAAAAAGGTAGTTGCTTCGATATTCGGGTCAACGGTGGTGAAATCGAAAATGCACCAGAGGCTTTAACAGGGTTACTAGAGAGTGAAGGGTTTGAATTGAGAGGTATGGCATTGCCTAGCCTCGGCTTTTACAAATACTACAGTGATAAAAATCAAAAAAGTATTGAAGATGTAAAATTAAAGATTCAAAAACTATGTACAAGTTTAAAGGATTTAGACGATGAGTAATGTCGGTCAATTAGAACGAAGAACCCAAAACCGAGTGGTTAAGTTTTTTAAAGAACAGCTTAATTACGATTACTTAGGTAATTGGGAATACCGTGAAGGTAACAGCAATATAGAAAAAGACTTGCTGACTAAATGGCTTAAAGGTCGTGGAATTTCTGACTCACTAATTACCCGTACATTACGCCAACTTGATACTGCCGCAGCCCTTGGTGAGGGAAAAAAGTTATTCGATGCAAACAAAGATGTTTATCGCCTACTCCGTTATGGCGTAAAAGAAAAAGAAGGCGCTGGTGAACAAAACCAAACAGTTTGGCTAATAGATTGGAAAAACCCAGAAGCTAACGACTTCGCCATTGCTGAAGAAGTGACCGTAAAAGGTGAGCTAAAAAAACGCCCTGATATTGTAATTTACGTTAATGGTATCGCGCTTGGTGTGATTGAATTAAAACGCTCTTCAGTATCAGTCAGCGAAGGTATTCGCCAAAACTTAGACAATCAAAAGAAAGCGTTTATTCGTAACTTCTTTACCACTATGCAGCTTGTAATGGCAGGTAATGACTCCCAAGGTGTTCGCTACGGCACGATTGAAACATCTGAAAAATATTACCTTGAATGGAAGGAATGTAGCGGTAAAGAAAACCCCAATCCGCTACCAACAAGCGATATAAAAACAGAGAACTTACTCGATACTCATATCGCGCAACTGTGTGATAAAAGGCGTTTCCTACAACTGATTCATGACTTTATCGTGTTTGACGCTGGGGTAAAGAAAACATGCCGACACAATCAATACTTTGGCATCCAAGCGGCACAGAAACACGTTACAACGCACGATGATGGCATCATTTGGCACACGCAAGGTTCAGGCAAAAGCTTAACTATGGTTTGGCTTGCCAAGTGGATACGTGAAAATGTGACGGATTCACGGGTGCTTATTGTTACTGACCGAACCGAATTAGACGAACAAATAGAAAAAGTATTCTCTGGTGTTGATGAAGAGATCTATCGCACAAAAAGCGGACGGGATTTGGTTGCCACGCTTAATCAACCTAACCCTTGGTTGTTTTGCTCTCTCGTTCATAAGTTTGGGCGAAATGGTGAAGCCGTTACTGACGAAGACGATGATGAGGCAACAAAAGATTACCTTGAAGCATTAACCAAAAACCTACCAACTGACTTTGCTGCAAAAGGTAATTTATTCGTTTTTGTCGATGAATGTCATCGAACTCAATCGGGCAAGTTGCATGAAGCAATGAAAGCCATTTTACCTGAAGCCATGTTTATCGGCTTTACAGGTACACCTCTGATGAAAAAGGACAAGAAGAAATCCTTGGAAGTCTTCGGCCCTTATATTCACACTTATAAATTTGATGAAGCCGTGAATGACGGTGTGGTGCTAGATCTGCGTTATGAAGCAAGAGATATTGATCAGCATTTAACCTCAGAAAAAAAAGTAGACCAGTGGTTTGAAGCTAAGACTAAAGGACTTTCTAACCTTGCTAAAATGCAGCTCAAACAAAAATGGGGCACCATGCAAAAAGTGCTCTCCAGCAAATCTCGCTTAGAACAAATTGTTAGCGACATTTTAATGGATATGGAAATCAAACCTGCACTGATGTCTTGTAGAGGCAACGCCATGCTTGTGTGCGCTAGCGTCCATCAAGCATGTGTTGTTTATGATTTGTTTAGTAAGACCGATCTTGCAGGAAAATGTGCAGTAGTAACCAGTTATCAGCCAGTCGCAGGCGCTATAAAAGGCGAAGAATCTGGTGAAGGTTTAACTGAAAAGCTATTTAAATATGACACCTATCGCAAGATGTTAGCTGAGTACTTTGAGCAAAGCGAAGAAGAAGCCGCGAAACGTGTTGAAGAGTTTGAAAAGGCCGTTAAGAAACGATTTATTGAAGAGCCGGGGCAAATGCGCCTGCTTATCGTTGTAGATAAGCTGCTCACAGGTTTCGATGCCCCTTCTGCGACCTACCTCTATATCGATAAGAAGATGGCTGATCACAACTTATTCCAAGCGATCTGCCGGGTAAACAGACTAGATGGTGAAGATAAAGACTACGGTTATATCATAGACTACAAAGACTTATTTCGTTCACTTGATAAAGCCATTAAAGATTACACAGCCGAAGCGTTTGATGGCTACGATGCTGACGATGTTAAAGGGCTTTTAAAAGATCGCTTACAAGAATCTCGTGCAGATTTAGACAATGCGCTGGAGGCAGTACGAGCGTTATGTGAACCAGTGAAAGCACCTAGAAATACTAAAGACTTTATCCATTATTTTTGTGGTGAATCGGGTGTTGAACCTAAAGATGAAAGTGAGCGCACTGAAAAAGAAGCACTGCGTTTAACTCTATATCAATCAGTGGCTAAACTGATTCGCGCATACACCAACCTTGCTAATGAAATGGAGCAAGCTGGTTACACCTTTGAAGAAACCGAAAATATTAAGAAAGAGGTCGCGTACTTCGAAAAGGTGCGTGATGAAGTCAAACTCGCCAGCGGTGATTTGCTCGAAATGAAACGTTTTGAGCCTGCGATGCGTCATCTATTGGATATGTATATTCGAGCTGATGACAGTGAGTTACTGATGGATTTTGAAGAGTTAGGCTTGATTGATCTAGTAGTGAACAACAACGGTAAAAGTTTAGAAGATTTACCTGAAGGCTTGCGTAATAATGAAGATGCAATGGCTGAAGCTATTGAGAATAACGTAAGAAAAACTATCGTTGATGAAAACCCTGTAAACCCTAAATACTTCGACAGCATGGCAACGTTGCTCGATGAAATCATTAAGCAGCGAAGAGAACAAGCCATTAGCTATCAGGAATACCTTGAGCAGATCAAAGCTCTAGCCAATAAAGTGGTTAATCCAAGTGAAAATACCGCACAAAACTACCCTACGTCTGTTGATACGCCAGCCAAACAAGCAATTTATGACAACTTAGGTAATGATGAAGTACTTACTACTAAAATTGATACCGCTGTTCGTTATACCAAGAAAGCTGATTGGCTTGGAGATAGGTTCAAGGAACGTGAGATAGCCAACGCAGTGCGAGAAGAAGCGGCTGGTTATAACATCAATATTGTTGATGTGATGGAGCTAATTAAAGCTCAGAAGGAATACCATTAGTGCGCCATACTAAAAGCAATGCTCAAAGCGTTGAAGTAGTTCGTATTGGCGATATTGATGTAGAGCTAAATCGCAGAGCTATTAAAAACATTCACTTAAGCGTACTACCGCCAAACGGCAAAGTACGCTTGTCTATCCCTAACGATACAAGTGAACAAAAGATCAGGCTGGCTATTGTTAATAAGCTTGCGTGGATTAAGAAACAGCAAGCTGACTTTGCAGGACAAGAACGACAATCAATTCGGGAAATGGTTAATGGTGAATGCCACTACCTATGGGGTAAGAAATACCGCTTAAAACTTGTTGAGGCAAAAGCCAAATACAGTGTTACTGCAAAGGGAAATGGTAGCTTAGTAATGGCCGTTGCTGGAAATACGTCAAGCGACAATAAGCTCAAACTACTTAACCGTTTCTATCGAGATGAAATGCAACGCTCACTTGAGAATTTATTACCTCAATGGGAAAAAAAACTAGGTGTAAACGCTGGTTCTATCAACATCAAAAAGATGAAAACCAAATGGGGAAGCTGCAATATTCAAGCTAAGCGTATATGGCTTAACCTCGAACTTGCTAAGAAACCTCCAGAGTGCATTGAGTTCATACTTGCTCACGAATTACTTCATTTACTAGAGCGCCACCACAACGATAGATTCCGCTCTCTCATGGACAAGCATATGCCTAACTGGCGTGAACGCAGAGACTTACTTAATAGCTTGCCTCTGGCTTATGAAGATTGGAGTTATTGATTGTCTAAAACGATCATAGATCTCAATAAAGTAAGTGGAAGCATTTTCGCTTCCATTTCATTAGGTTTAGTTTGAAACTTCACCTTGATATTGATGTTATACAGTAAAGAAATAATTTTAGGTAATTCTTGCTGTTTAAAAGCGCCAGAAGGAATAAGAATACAATCAATGTTATTTGCCGATAACATAAGCTCTACTTTATGGCTCAACGTTTGTAACCCAATTTTATCAAGCTCAAAACACTGAGGTAAAAGTCGAACTTGAAGTTGTGGTGATTTGAGCAAATCAAGACAAAAGCGTTTGACGCTTGAGTAAGAAGATTTTTGAGTATTTAAAGTTTTCATGATTCCACCTTTAAAATTAATGACACATTAAATTTATTAGATGAAAAACCAAGTTCGCACAAGTTACAGATACGTATAACACGCTGTTTTAAAAGGATTTAATAAGCATAAAATTATATGCTTATTTTTATATTTATTAATTTACAAAGATTAGAACTACTTGAAATATATGCAGTAATTGATTTAGATATTTTTAGGTTTATTAATAAGTTATCGATATTAATATAAATAATTTGCTAAAAGTTTTTTTCATTTTTTGAAAAATTAAATTAGCCTTCGAATTTGAAGCAAAAAAAGCGGACCATAAAGATCCGCTTTTCAATTTTGTTCTTAATCTGAATTAACCAACTTAATTAAGATAACCATCTTAATTAAAACGTTAACCCACTTAATTACATGATCACATTTCAAAAAATTAGTCGCGGTATGTCTCAATCGGAGGACATGCACATACTAAATTACGGTCGCCGTATACGTCATCGATACGCGTAACCGTTGGCCAGAACTTGTCTTTAGCTACTGCTGGTACTGGGAATGCAGCGTAAAAACGGTCATACGCGCGGTCCCATTCATTACCTAGCACATCGGCTTGAGTATGCGGTGCAAATACCAGTGGGTTGTTTTCGATAGACCATTCGCCTGAAATGATTTTATCAATTTCACCTTTAATCGACACCATCGCTTCGATAAAGCGGTCAATCTCGCCCTTAGACTCAGATTCAGTTGGCTCAATCATTAATGTGCCCGCTACTGGGAACGACATTGTTGGTGAGTGGAAACCATAATCTTGTAAGCGCTTAGCAACGTCCATTTCTGTAATGCCTGAGGCTTCTTTTAATGGGCGTAGGTCAATAATACATTCGTGAGCAACGCGATTATTACGGCCACGGTATAAAATTGGGAAGTGCTTGCTAAGCTCATTGCTTAGGTAGTTAGCATTTACAATCGCCATTTCTGTCGCTTGTTTTAAGCCTTCAGAGCCCATCATGGCAATGTAAGCCCATGAAATAGGTAAAATAGCTGCAGAGCCGTAAGGTGCTGCCGATACTGCACCATTTCCTTCATTAGTACCTGGTACGTTAATTACGCTGTGGTTTGGCATAAATGGCGCAAGGTGCGATTTAACACCAATTGGGCCAACACCTGGGCCGCCGCCACCGTGTGGAATACAGAAGGTTTTATGTAAGTTTAAGTGCGATACGTCTGAGCCAATGAAGCCTGGGCTAGTAACACCTACTTGCGCGTTCATATTTGCGCCATCCATGTAAACTTGGCCACCGTGCTGGTGAACAATTTCACATAACTCACGAATCGTTTCTTCGTATACACCGTGGGTAGATGGGTACGTTACCATGGCACATGATAGGTTTTCAGAGACTTCTTCAGCTTTCGCTTTTAGGTCTTCCATGTCGATGTTGCCATTTTTATCACAGTTAACAACCACAATTTTCATGCTGGCCATTTGTGCCGAAGCTGGGTTAGTACCGTGTGCAGAACTTGGGATTAAACATACGTTACGGTGCGCATCCCCTCGTGACTCGTGGTATTTACGAATGGCGATTAAGCCTGCGTATTCACCTTGTGCACCTGAATTTGGTTGCAATGAAACCGCGTCGTAACCGGTAATGTTAACTAGCCAATCGTGTAGTTCGTTAATCATTACTTGGTAACCTTCTGCTTGGTCTAGCGGGCAGAATGGGTGAAGGTTAGCAAATTCAGGCCAGGTAATTGGGATCATTTCAGCGGTCGCGTTTAGTTTCATGGTACATGAACCTAACGAGATCATAGAATGATTAAGCGCTAAATCTTTGTTTTCAAGGCGCTTAATATAGCGAAGCATGTCTGTTTCGCTGTGGTAGCTGTTAAAGTTTGGATGCGTTAGTATTTCATCATCACGCACTAAGCTTGCAGGAATAGACTCGCTGCCATTTGCTTCAACATCAGCGGCAATCGCATCTACGCTTAGGCCATGGCCTTCGCCTAAAATAATATCAAATAACTCAGCAACGTCTGCACGGGTTGTGGTTTCTGATACTGAAATTGAGTATTCACCCGCATGGTTAGCAGCAAAGTTAACGCCTTTAGCCACAGCACGCGCAATCACGTCGGCTTTGTTTTCATCAACTACCGTTAATGTGTCAAACCAAGTAGTGTGTTTAAGTGCCACACCTTTTGCTTTTAAGCCGGTTGCTAAAATATCAGCAAAACGGTGAATGCGTTGTGCAATGGTTTTTAAGCCTTGCGGGCCATGGTATACCGCGTAAAACGCCGCCATGTTCGCTAGCAATACTTGCGCAGTACAAATGTTTGAATTGGCTTTGTCGCGGCGAATATGTTGCTCGCGAGTTTGCATTGCCATACGTAATGCATCGTTACCTAAACGGTCTTTTGATACACCAATAATACGACCTGGTAATGAACGTTTGTACGCATCACGTGTTGCAAAAAATGCAGCATGTGGACCGCCGTAACCCATAGGTACGCCAAAACGCTGCGCTGAACCAAGTACTACGTCGGCGCCTAATTTACCTGGTGCTTTTAATAGTAATAAGCTCATGATGTCGGCAGCAACACAGGCAATCGCTTTTTTGCTTTGTACGCCGGCAATTAGGTCTGTTATGTCAACAATTTCGCCTGATGTTGACGGGTATTGGAATAACGCACCAAAAATATCGTGGTTCACAGCATCGGCAGCTTTACCTACAATAATTTCAAAACCAAATTGCTCTGCACGGGTGCTCACTACGTCAATGGTTTGCGTGTGTACGTCGTCGGCAATAAAGAACGCATTGGCTTTTTTAGCTTTAGATACACGTTTTGCAAGGCCCATTGCCTCGGCTGCAGCGGTTGATTCGTCAAGCAGTGAGGCACTTGCTAAATCTAGGCCGGTAATATCTAGGGTCATAGTCTGGAAATTTAATAGTGACTCTAAACGCCCTTGTGCAATCTCTGGCTGATACGGTGTGTACGCTGTATACCAACCCGGATTTTCAAGTACGTTACGTAAAATTACGTGCGGTACGTGAGTTGGGTGGTAGCCTTGGCCAATATACGATTTGAAAACTTTATTTTTGCTTGCTACTGATTTTAAGTAGCTTAGTGTTTCAACTTCGGTGCGGCTTTCGCCGATATTAAGACCTTGCTCAAGACGAATACCAGCAGGTACAGTTTGACCGATCAGCTCTTCAACGCTCGATACTTCAAGAGCGCTAAGCATGTCGTTTACTTGCGCTGGGCTTGGCCCAATATGGCGGCGAATAAAATCTTGCTTTTGCTCTAATTGTTCAAGAGATTTGGCGTTTGACATGTGTTCAGATTCCTATGATCCAAAAAAATGTGATTATTACTAATGGGTAACTAGCAATAATAAAAATATGTATGATTTAGCGGCTCACTTTGTATGGAAAAATAAGCGCTTTAATCATAAAAGCCCCAATGTTTTAACATAGAGGGGCTTTTATTAATTAACGATTAGTCTTCGTCAATTGTATGCGCGTAACCTTCAGCGTCTAATAAGTTATCTAACTCAGACTCTTCTGACGCTTTAATGCGGAATAACCAACCGTCGCCGTATGCGTCGTTGTTTACTGTTTCAGGCGCATCTTCTAGCTCTTCGTTAATAGCAACAATTTCACCGCTAATTGGCGCGTAAATGTCTGATGCAGCCTTTACTGACTCTGCTACTGCACAGTCTTCGCCTGCATCTACTTCGTCGCCTACTTCTGGTAATTCAACAAATACCATGTCGCCAAGTAGTTCTTGCGCATGCTCAGAAATACCAACAGTGTAAGTGCCGTCGCCTTCGTTACGAACCCACTCGTGTGAAGGTGCGTATTTTAACTCGCTAGGGATATTGCTCATTTTTTTCATCCTTTGGTTTAGATTGGGAGAATACCAATGAATAAGGCTAACTTATTTATTGGTATAACCAAATTATTTAGATTATTGATTTACCGTTACGTACAAAGCCCGATTTAACTACTTTTACGTTAACTAATTTTTTACGCATTTCTACTTGAGCCGTGTCGCCGGTTGAACGCGGTACACGTGCTAATGCAACACTATAGCCCAATGTTGGTGAGAATGTGCCAGATGTAATAACACCTTCACCACCATCAACAATTACTTTAGAACCACTGCGTAGTACGCCTTTTTCTTCAAGAATAAGACCTACTTGCTTGTGAGTACTTTTTTCTGCACGTTGTTTTACCAAAACATCACGACCAATAAAGTCACGATCTTCTGGCTCCCATGCAATAGTCCATGCCATGTTAGCTGCCAGTGGTGATACGCTTTCGTCCATATCTAGGCCGTAAAGGTTCATACCTGCTTCTAAACGTAGTGTGTCGCGCGCGCCTAAGCCCGCTGGCGCTACACCGGCATCAAGCAGTTGCTGCCATAAATCGGCTGCTTGCTCGTTTGGTACTACAATTTCGTAACCGTCTTCGCCAGTATAACCTGTTGTAGCAATAAATAAATCACCGGCTTGAACACCAAAAAATGGCTTCATGCCTTCTACTGCAGCTTGCTGGTCTGCGTTTAATACCTGGGCTGTTTTAGCACGTGCATTAGGGCCTTGAACCGCAATCATGGCGTATTCTGGGCGCTCAGTAACCGTTACAGCAAAATCGCTCGATACCTTAGCTAAATGTGCTAAATCTTTTTCACGGGTCGCTGAGTTAACCACTAAGCGATAAAATGTTTCGCTAAAGTAGTAAATAATTAAGTCGTCGATTACGCCGCCTTGCTCGTTAAGCATGCCAGTGTAAAGCGCTTTACCTGGTACGGTTAACTTAGCAACATCGTTAGCTACTAGCTTGCGTAAAAACGCTTGTGCTTGCTCACCTTGTATATCAACAATGGTCATGTGCGACACATCAAACATACCCGCATCGTTACGTACGGCGTTGTGTTCTTCTATTTGTGAGCCGTAGTTAATTGGCATTTCCCAGCCATGAAAATCAACCATTTTTGCGCCGGCTTCAAGATGCTTTGCATGTAATACTGTTTTAGAAGTCATAATATTCCTTCACTTTTAAATTAACCCATGTGTGTGGGCGTGGCCTCAATTAAATGAGGGGGAATAACATGGTAGCCATTAATAAGCCTACCAAATTGTAATCTTTAAGTTTTACCCGTTAGGCTGCTTGAGTGTTGGTAACACTAAAGCCCTGTTGCTGCATATACTGTTGCCACTTATCAAGGGTGGCTGTTTTAGCAATAACAATAAACTGCTGTTCGTTATTTTGATCTACTGCAGTAACAAACACATCACCACTTTGCGCGCCATAGCAAAGCTGCGCATCAGCAAGGCGTAACCCTGGGGTTAGTTTAAATGCCTCGACTAAGGTATCAAATGCATTGTCGCCTTTTAAAGTAAAGGTTGCTAAATCGGTGCGTACCACAAAGTCGATATCGTATCTAAGCTGTTGCTCGTTAATGAGCGCTTGTAGTTGCAGGCTGGCATTAACTGGAAGCACAAATCGAAAAGCAGTTTCGCTAAAGTAATAAACGGCGTAGCTAAAATCAGAATTTAAATCGCCATCCAGTGTGCCTTTAAAACCAAAGCCACTGGCGGTAAGTTTGGTGAGGTCATGACCTAAAATAGCACTTAAAAATACCGATGCTTCACTACCACTAAAGTCAATAACAACGTGATTGCTATCGGCTTGTAAGGCATTAATAACCGCGCTATTAGCGTTGCTATGGCGGGCAAACATAATCGGGTTAAAAGTCATAACAAATACCTATCTATCTTTAATAGCAAAAGTATATTGCGCAAGCCTTACAACAACAAATTGTAATTACTTATCAATTGATAAATAATACTTATATATATAGCCATATAAATAGTAATTTTAAATATGAAAAACATTTCAACCGACAGTTTACGAACTTTTGTTATGGTGGTTGAGGTTGGTGGATTTGCCAAAGCAGGCGATTTACTTGGCCTTTCGCAACCTGCGGTGAGCTTACAAGTAAAACGTTTAGAAGATTTACTCGGCTATAAATTATTTAAAAAGCAGGGGCAACGACAAGTGCTCAACCAATATGGTGAGTTATTACTGCCTATGGCAAAGCAAATGGTGCAGCATAACGATGCCATTTTGCAGTTGTTCACCTCAGAAAGTGTAACCGGTAAAGTGCGCTTGGGGATCCCTAGCGAATTTGCCGCGCGTATTTTGCCCTCCATTATTGGCGATTTTGTGGCGCTCTACCCTGAGGTATCACTTGAAGTAAAATCACGTTTAAGTAAACACCTACTCTCTGATGAGCGCCAAGATCAATTTGATTTAGTGTTAGCGCTTAACGAGCAACTTGACTCAGAAAAGTTCCCTATTTTTATTCAAGACCAATTAGTGTGGGTGGGCGACCTCTCACTGGCGCAAAATGAAACGGTTACCTTAGTAACCGCCCCTGAGGGCTGTATTTACCGACGCAGAGCAACTCAGGCGCTTGAAAAAGCAGGCATTAAATATCGTATTGTGTATAGTAATGCCGATTTAACCGGTTTAATTGCCGCATTAAAAGAAGGCTTAGGTATAACCGTGCTCGCAAAAAGTACCGTACCTAACGATTTAGCCTATCAATTACACACTAAACATTTACCTGCTCTTGGCAGCATAGGTATTAGTTTAGTAAAAACCGCCAGCGAACCTGAAAACGCGGTGTTTAAACTCGCCGAATTCATTAAGCTACGCTTAGGTTACCCCACTCCTTAAATAACCTGAACTCTGGATAATAAATCTATCTCAAGCAGCGTTCAGGTTAAATTAATCGCCACCAGCCAGTGCATTATGTTGGTTTTATAAAGCTAAGCTAAACACTTAGTAAAATATGTTATAAAAACAGCGCATTTTTACGGCGATTGTAAACAAAAGTAAAACTAAATAATATTGATTCTCATTCGTTAACATGTTTAAATTACGCCAATTCCAGTAGTTGAACTATTTTTAGGGTAACCAATGTCACACAAATTTTTAGTTTCTTCATTAACTGCAGCCGTAGCGCTGTCTTTAAGTGCTACAGCAATGGCAAAAGATGCCGGCGGCGTTGAACGCAATTTTGAGCAAATTACCGTTATTGGCTCACAAGCAGCAATTAACGATATTCCAGGGTCTGCTACATTTATCTCTGATGAAGAATTGCAAAAATTCGAATTTACCGATATTTCTCGCGTATTAGCATCTGTACCTGGTGTATACGTGCAAGAAGAAGATGGCTACGGCCTGCGCCCAAACATTGGTATGCGTGGCACAGGTACTGGCCGTAACGATAAAATTTCAGTGATGGAAGACGGTGTTCTAGTTGCACCGGCTCCTTACTCTGCACCATCGGCTTATTACTTCCCAACTATGGGTCGTATGGAGTCTATTGAAGTATTAAAAGGTGCTGCCTCTGTTAAATATGGCCCGCGCACCACGGGTGGTGTATTAAATTTACTTTCTCGCAGCTTACCAACAGAAGCAAATAGCTCTATGGGTATGGTTGACGCGGCACTTGGTAGCGATGGTTACTACAAAGGTCACGCTTACTTCGCTAAAGAAAAAAATAACACAGCAGGCTTAATTGAAGTATTTTCTTATGGCGCTGATGGCTTTAAAGAGTTACCAGTAGGCGATGACAACACTGGTTTTGAAAAGAATGATGTATTGGTAAAGTTTGGCCATACCTTTGGTGAAAACGATGCCCACAACATTGAGTTTAAAGCTAAGTACTCTGAAGAAACATCAGACGAAACGTACATGGGCTTAACTGATACCGATTACCAAGAAAACCCTAACCGTCGTTACGCTGCATCGCAAAACGATGAGATGAACACTCGTCATAATGCATACCAAGTAAACTATGCATATCGCTTTGGTAAAGGTTACGAATTTTTAGCAACCGCTTATCTAAATGACTTCCACCGTAACTGGTACAAAGCTAGTAAAGTAAGCGAAAGCTACCTTGAGCAATATAGTGAATTTGAAGCAAACCCAACGGCTGAGGGTATCGAAAACATCGGTGTTAAAGCTAATAACCGCGACTACCAAGCTAAAGGTGTGCAATCTGAATTACACATTCCAGCGGGCGATCACTACATTACGGTTGGCGTACGCTACCACGAAGACGAAATGGATCGTTTCCAGTGGGAAGACAAATACACGCTTAATCAAGATTTAAGCATGACTCTTTCCTCACAAGGCGCACCAGGCTCTAATAGCAATCGCTTAGACAGCGCAAAAGCAAGCACCCTATTTATTCAAGACGAATGGACAATGGATGCATTAGTAGTGAGCGCAGGTCTGCGTTATGAAGACATTACTATTACCCGTGAAGAGTGGGCGAAATCAGATCCAACTCGTAGCCAAGGCTTAACGAAAGATATTTCAAACGATACTGAGATTTTAGTGCCGTCATTAGGCGCTACTTACACACTTAACGATAACGTGACGCTACTTGCCGGTATTCAAAAAGGCTATGCACCAGCAGCGCCAGGCAATGCTGACCAAGACGAAGAAGAAAGCATCAATATTGAATTTGGTTCTCGTTTTAATGCAAGCGGCTTTAACGGTGAAGTAATTGCGTTCTTCTCAGATTACGACAACATGCACGGTAACTGTACTGCTGCGGTAGGTTGTAGCGATGACAACATTGGTGACCAATACAACTACGGTGAAGTAGAAGTATCGGGCTTTGAATTTAGCGCTGGTCGTACGTTTAATACTGCATCAGTTGCGTTCCCAGTTAAACTAACTTACACCTACACCAATTCAGAATTTAAAAACACGTTTGATTCTGAAATTTGGGGCTCAGTAGAAAAAGGCGATGCGATGCCTTACGTACCAGAGAACCAAGTTGCTTTATCATTTGGTGCAGAATTTAATGCCTTTGTGATTAACAGCCAAATGCGTTACGTGTCGGATGCACATGCTGACCTTTCTGACTCAGGCTTAAATGCGATTGATAGCCGTGTAGTATGGGATTTAGCAGCTAAGTACTTAATTGATGAAAATCAAAAAGTATACCTAAGCGTTGATAACCTGTTTGATAAAACCTACATTGCTAACCGTGCAAATGGAGGTATTCAACCTGGTAAGCCACGTTCAGTACAAATGGGTTACTCTTACAGCTTTTAATAAAGCGATAACTTAAAAGTACAAAAAAGCCGAGGTTGATTAAATCAATCTCGGCTTTTTAATACCTATGCAATTAGCTTAGGATTAATTTGTTTCTGCGCGCTGGCGTAACACTTCAAATAAACAAATGCCGGTTGCTACCGATACATTTAAACTTGAAACCGTGCCTGCCATTGGGATTTTAACGAGCACATCACAATGCTCACGCGTTAAGCGGCGCATGCCCTCACCTTCAGCACCCATCACAATCGCCATTGGGCCTGTTAAGCTGGCATCAAATACATGTGTGTCGGTTTCACCGGCAGTACCTACAACCCAAACACCCGCGTCTTTTATTTCGCGTAATGTACGTGCAAGGTTAGTTACCTGAATAAGCGGTACCGTTTCTGCTGCGCCACAGGCTACTTTACGTGCTGTGCCATTAAGCTTTGCTGATTTGTCTTTAGGAACAATCACCGCATGTACACCCGCTGCATCGGCACTACGTAAGCAAGCGCCTAAATTATGCGGATCGGTAATGCCATCAAGTACCAGTAAAAATGGCGTGTCTTCGCGTTCAATGATCTCATCGAGATCTTTTTCATTAAACACTCGCGCCGCTTTTACGTTGGCAATAATGCCTTGATGCTGTTCATCTTTCGCTTTGTTATCAAGCGCTTTTCGTTGCATAAACTGTACTGAAATACCAAACTGACGCGCTTGCTCAATCACAGGCGATAAACGCTTATCATCACGTCCCTTAAGGGCGTATATTTCTATAAAGCGCTCTGGCTCTTTTGCTAAAATTGCTTCAACAGAGTGAAAGCCAAAAATTAATTCATTACTCACGAATTGTTTGCTCCTGGGCTACTACGTTTACGGGCATTTTTACCTGGTCTTTTAGGCTTTTTGACCGCTTTCTTTTTGGTTTTTTTCTTCGCGGCAGTGTCATCCGCTGTTACTTTAGATTTACCCGCTGCTTTAGTTTTACTTGCAGGCTTTTTTCCACCTTTTGGTTTTTTACTGTCGCTTGCTGACTTTTTACCCGGTATTTTACCGGCTTTAAGTTGCGAGCGAACACTTGCTGGGGCATTCTTTTTTGGCGCACGACGACGCGCATAACGATCTTGAGCCACATCGCCTTTAAGCGTTAAGTTAATTCGGCGATCATCTAAGCTTACCGAGGCAACTTGTACAGTTATTTTATCGCCTAAACGATAAACCGTATGTGTGTGTTCACCAATTAAACAATGCTTAGCAGCATCGTGTTGGAAGTATTCATCACCTAAATTGGTAACATGAATTAATCCATCAATTTGCAAATCATCTAAACGAATAAATAAACCAAAATTAGTAACCGATGAAATAACCCCGTTAAACTCCGTGCCTACATGATCTTGCATGTATTCACATTTTAGCCAATCGGCTACTTCACGGGTGGCATCGTCTGCGCGGCGCTCAGTGGTAGAACACTGCTCACCAAGTTGATCGACTTCATCATCGCTGTAGGCATATTCACCTGACGTTTGTTGGCCTTGCGCTTTTAACACCGCTTTAATTGCACGGTGTACCACTAAATCGGGGTAACGGCGAATTGGCGAGGTAAAATGCGCATAAGCTGATAATGCTAAACCAAAGTGACCTATGTTATCTGGCTGATATACCGCTTGCTTCATTGAGCGCAGTAGCATAGTTTGAATAAGTTCAGCTTCAGGACGGTCCCCTAAACGAGCCAATACATGAGTGATCTCTTTCGGGGTAGGTTCATCGCTTAGCGTGCTTTCAATACCTAGCTCAGTTAAAAACTGAGTAAAGTTACCCAGTTTTTCGCTATCGGGTTCATCATGCACCCTAAATAACGCACTTGCTTCGTGTTTCTCAAGTAATTTAGCCGCCGATACATTGGCTAAAATCATACATTCTTCAATCAGCTTGTGAGCATCGTTACGAATAACTGGCACAATAGATTCTATTTTACGCTGTGCGTTAAATACAAAACGGGTTTCGAGTGTTTCAAATTCAATTGCACCACGCTCTTGGCGTGCTGCTTTTAATGCCATGTACATTTGCTGTAAGTCAGTTAAATGTGGCACTACAGCTGCGTATTCTTTACGGAGCTTTTCATCATTTTGTAAAATGGCATTTACTTTGGTGTAGGTTAAACGAGCATGCGAATTCATTAGTGCTTCGTAAAACTTATAGCCCGACAGCTTACCCTCTTGCGATACGGTCATTTCTGCAACCATACACAAGCGATCAACCTCAGGGTTAAGCGAACACAAACCGTTAGACAATACTTTTGGCAGCATTGGAATAACTTGCTCAGGGAAATACACTGAATTACCGCGCTCTATCGCTTCTTTGTTAAGCGGCGTGTTCATACCTACATAATGGGATACATCGGCAATGGCTACCCATAAACGCCAGCCACCTGATTTTTTAGGCTCACAATAAACAGCGTCATCAAAGTCGCGAGCGTCTTCGCCATCAATAGTGACAAGTGGTAAGCCGCGTAAATCAACACGGCCTTGCTTATCGGCTTCTTCAACAAATTCACCTAAGTGGGCAACTTGTTGTTCAACCTCTTCTGGCCACACGTGTGGAATATCGTGATTACGCAGCGCAACTTCAATTTCCATACCCGGCGCTAAATGCTCGCCCAGTACGTCAATCACTTTACCTACCGCATTCATATTGCGGCTTGGATTTTGAGTTATTTGCACTTGCACCATCTGGTTGTGGCGTGCGCCTTTTTCGTTACCCGGTAAAATAATAATATCTTGAGTAATGCGCGGATCTTCAGCTACAACAACAGCAATACCATGCTCAACAAAATAGCGGCCAACAATAGGCGCTCGCTCATTAGTAAGCACTTTAATAATACGGGCATCGCATTTTGAGCCTGAACCACGCTTAGTGCCTTTCGCAAGAACAATGTCGCCATGTAGCACCATATTCATTTGATGCTTAGCAATAAACCAGTCTTTGCTCTCGCCTTCAACTTCTAAAAAGCCAAAACCGTCTCTGTGACCGACAACTTTGCCTTTGGTTAAACCGGCTTCGTCAATCAGGGCATAACATTTAAATTTATTAAAATACAATTGCCCGTCGCGCTCCATGGCACGAAGTCGGCGCTTAAATGCTATTTGTCGTTCTTCATCGTTGACCGCGAGTTCTTCGCATAGTTGCGTGTAATTAGCAGGTTTTGAACGCTCTTGAAGGTGAGTAAGTATAAACTCACGACTAGGGACTGGGTTTTCGTACTTTTCTTGTTCTCGACTGAGATTTGGATCTTGGTTTGACATTCACTATCTTGTTAGTTGGTTATGTAAGCATTTTAACTCATATACTCGAAATGAGACAGGTAAAAGCCATTAAACTTTTAATAAAGCGTTATTAGCTTTTGCATTTTGTAGCAATGTAGCTAAATAACACTTAACACCTACTTAATTAATGCACATGAAAGTGAGTAAATTAACTGTAGTTATGTTTACTCACTTTTATAAAAACAGCTTACTTTTGCTGTAGTTTCTTCCACAATAGCGTGCTGATGTTTTCAATAAAAGCCGAGTCTTGTGCAGCCATAACATCGAGTATTGGTTTGTTCATTTGGGTTTTGTTTTGAGCGTATATCCAGCGATTTTTATTAAAGCTTTGCGCAAACTCTAACACACCCGCTTGCAAGGCTTGCTCATCAGCAAAAATTGCTTCTACCACATTTTGTTGTAACAATTTTTGCGCATCAACACGCTCGCCGGTCATGGCTAAGCGGTTAAAAAACTGCGGATTAATGGCTTTATTAATAATAGGAAACATAGACGGTACAAACGGTACCAGTACATCAACTTCAGGAAAGCAGAAAAAGCCTTTGTCAGATTTCATAAACCGAAAATCACAGGCACATGCCAACACCGAGCCATTACCATAAGTGTGGCCGTTTAGTGCAGCAATAATAGGCATAGGAAACGTCACTATGCGTTTAAATAACTGTCCTATCGAATTCATAAAATCAGCAATAACTGCAGGCGTGTTATCTGGACTTGCCATCCACTGTAAATCAATTCCCAATGACCAGCTTTTATCGCTGCTTGAGGTTAATACTACGGCGTTAATATCGCCATTGGCTTCTATGCTATCTAAGTGTTGATTAAGTTCAGCTATAAAACTAGGGTTATGGCGGTTTTCAGCGGTATTCATGGTAAGTATTGCCACGTTTTGCTCAGTGGTAATTTTTATTAATGCGGTCATTCGAGCCTCTTTGAGTGCATTTAACTGCGATTTTAGCACTTTTCGTTACTTTTATAGTTATTAATAGCATAGTAACGTGTAGTTTTGATTTTACAATCGCTATTACACTTAAAAAATTAATCCCCTAAATAATTGCATATTAATTATTAAGGCTTTTAAAAATTTCATCTTAAGTAATTAATAGTAATGTTAAACTGCATTAAAAGCAGCGCAAGGAAACGTCATGCAGTCCCAACAACAAAGCTTAATTTACTTACACATTGCCGTCCTTTTATTTGGCGGTACCGCTTTATTCGCAAAGCTAATTGGTTTAAATGCATTAGATATTACCGCTTATCGCGCGGCTATTGCTGGGGTGGCAATTTGTGTGCTGCTGACCTTGCAAAAAAAACCGATTAAGCTGCATCGCGCTAAAGATTATGTGATTGCCATTTTATTGGGCATTGCTGTGGGAATTCATTGGGTAACCTACTTTGCTGGCATGCAATTGGCAGGAATAACCGTGGGCATGTTAGCCTTTTTTACCTATCCCGTGATCACGGTATTTTTAGAGCCTCTATTTAATAAAAGTAAGCCCAAGACAAAAGATATAATAAGCGCTGTAGTGGTGATTACTGGTATTTATTTATTGATCCCTAACGTTAATTTAGGCGATGACATCACCTTAGGTGTTGTAACGGGCGTGGTATCAGCATTGTTTTTTGCTATTCGTAATATTACCCATAAACGCTACTTTAGCGAATACGGTGGGCCGCAAACCATGTTTTATCAAACGTTAGTCGCAAGCTTGATGCTGTGTGCTTTTATTGAAGTGCCCATAACACAAATTAATGATGCTGATTTAATATTGCTGCTTATTGCGGGTGTGGTTTTTACTGCAATGCCGCATTCCTTATTTGCAGCAAGTTTAAAACATTTATCAGCAGCGACCGCTGGATTGATTTCTTGCTTACAGCCTCTTTATGGCACAATACTGGCTATAATTATTCTGCACGAACGCCCCTCAGTGATGACCCTGATTGGCGGCGCACTGATTGTTAGTGCTGCGTGCTTTGAAACTTGGTCAATTTCACGGAAAAAGCAGCCATGAAAATATTTGCTCATAGAGGCACAAGCACACACTTTCCTGAAAATACGCAAAGCGCCATTATGGCTGCGTTAAAAGCGAATGTAGATGGCATTGAGGTTGATGTACAAAGTGCACTTGATGACTACGTTATTATTCACGATACCTACCTAGATAGAACCACTAATGGTAAGGGTAAAGTGTGCGACCTAAGCGCTCAGCAAATTCAACAATTTGATGCGGGAAATGGCGAACAAGTACCTACCCTGCAGCAATTAATTGACTGGAATAACAACCAAACCTTACTTAATTTAGAGCTAAAACATACCTTTGAACTAGAAAAGTTTGCCACCCAACTGGAAATGAATATTGCCGCAAACAAAATATCCGCTGACAATATTTTAGTTTCATCATTTAATCATCATCAACTACACTGGCTAAAGAGCCGCTTACCTTGGCTTAAAATTGGCGCACTTACTGCATCAATTCCATTGCAGTATGCAAAGTTTGCTGAGGACTTACAGGCCTTTAGCATTCATGTTGACAAAAACTTTATGAACAAGTCGTTTGTTGACGATGCCAAATTGCGCGGCTTACAGGTGTTTGCCTACACCGTTGATGAAGTTGAAGATATTAAACTGATGCTTGCCTGTGGCATAGATGGCATTTTTACTAACGACCCTGAACGAACTAAGCATTATTTAGCGCAATTAAATGAACTATAACTAATTATTTAATTGCTATTTATGCTATAAAAACAATAATTTAGTAGGTCACTATTTAATGAGTAGCTACATGCGTATTTATAATTTTTTAGAACAAACTTTGTTTTTTACTTTAACCCGAAAAATAGTGGGTAATTTAAGCTTTGTATTTTTATTTCAAGCTATTACATTATTTTGGTTACATAGTAGCTTAGCTGAGACCCAGCAAAACACAGGACTGTTTTGGGCGCTTACTTTGCTGATTATTGCAGGGTTTATTTTTACTATTTTTTATATGCGCTTTTTAATTGTGCGCCCGGTAAAAGCCATGCGTGATACGCTGATCAATATTAATCAACAAGATGCCAACTTAGCTGCCAAACTTCCTCATTTTACTTTTGACGAATTTAGAGACTTAAGCGAACAATACAACCAGTTTACTACCCATTTAAACAGCTTATTAAGTACGACCTACAGCAGTGCTCAAGAGAGCGTACAAAGTAATAGCCAAGTTACTCAATCAATGCAGCACACAGAGCAACTAAGCGAACAGCAAATTAATTTAAGTCACACCATAATTAATGCCAGTAACCAAATTACTCAAAGCCTGCAAAATATTGTGAGCAATACCGATAGTGTGCACCAAGTTAATAATGAACACCTTAGCTTTGTTAAGCTCTCTGCGAGCGAACTGTCAAAACTGGTTGAACAGGTGAGACTTATTAATGAAATGCTGGGTAGTTTTTCTAAAACGATTGCGGGCTTGAAAGAGAACAGCGAAAACATTCGTAGCATTTTAAAAATGGTAGAAGAGTTTTCTGATCAAACTAACTTATTAGCGCTTAATGCGGCAATTGAAGCAGCGCGCGCCGGAGAAGCTGGGCGAGGTTTTGCCGTGGTTGCCGATGAAGTTCGCACCCTATCGGTTAAAGTAAGTGATGCAACCCGCCAAATTAGTGATTTTATTACTCAAATGAATGAGCTGGTTAATGAAACTAATAAAGAGTCTCAGCAGTTAATTAGTCACTCTAATAACGCACAAGCTGCAATCAACGATACCTCAGAAGGTTTTGGAAAAATGCTCAATGAATTTGAGCATAATCAGCAGCAATTACAGCAAATAGCTAACGCGGTTCATTTGCTCGAAGATACCCAAAACCAAACCCATGAATCGGTTGAACAAATTGTGGCGCTTGGCGAACAAGCAAAGCAACAAATAGACACCGCATTGCATGACTCTGAGCAATCACAAAAACTGAGTCAACAAACCCAACAACAGTTAAAGCGTTTTGTAGACTAGCATCAGACTAGTTTTACCCAAGCCGCGATTATGCTAAATTACGCGGCTTATAATATAACTGTGTGAAGCATGTGAGCGACGTCAATCTAAATTATGAACAGCTAGCCCAGCAAATAAAGCTATGGGGTCAAGAACTTGGCTTTAGTGAAGTGGGTATTACTGACATTGATTTAACTAAGCATGAAGCACAGCTGCAGCGATGGCTTGATGCGGGTTTTCATGGCTCAATGGATTATATGGCGGCACATGGGATGAAGCGCGCTCGCCCTAATGAGTTAGTACCCGGAACACAGCGGGTTATTTCAGTTAAAATGAATTACCTCCCACCTGATTCTGGCTTCGCCAAAAACCTTAAAAATACCGAAAAAGCCTATATCAGCCGATATGCGCTTGGCCGTGACTATCATAAGTTGATGCGCAACCGAATCAAACAGTTAGGTAAAAAAATTGAACAACATGTGGGTGACTATAGCTTTAGACCTTTTGTTGATTCAGCCCCTGTACTTGAACGTCAACTCGCTGAAAAAGCGGGATTAGGCTGGCGCGGAAAGCATTCTTTATTAATAAATAAAGAGGCGGGTTCTTGGTTCTTTTTAGGTGAGCTTTTTGTCGACTTACCTTTACCTATTGATAACGAAAACACTTTTGAGGGCTGCGGCAAATGCGTTGCCTGCATAACACTTTGCCCTACTGGTGCTATTGTAGAACCTTATGTGGTTGATGCGCGTAAGTGCATTTCGTATTTAACTATAGAGCATCAAGGTGCTATTCCTGAGCAATACAGAGCATTAATGGGAAATCGCATTTATGGCTGTGACGATTGCCAATTGGTATGCCCGTGGAACCGCTACGGAAAAATTACTGATGAGGCTGACTTTCATCCTCGTACACAATTAAAAAACAAAGATTTACTCGAGTTATTTGCTTGGGATGAAACTACCTTTTTAAAAAATACCGAGGGCAGTCCAATCCGCCGCATTGGCCATGAACGTTGGCTACGAAATATAGCCGTTGGCTTAGGCAACGCAGATTTTAGCCCGGCAATTATTGCTGCGCTCGAAGATAAACGCCAAACGGTAAGTGATATGGTGGGTGAACATATAAATTGGGCACTCGCACAGCAACACGATAAACAAAGGCAAAAGCTACGTAAAACAGCACGGTTAATTCGTATAGTTGAAAAAGGCTTACCCAGAGACGCATAAGCCTTTTACCCTTTTAACCTCCTCTGCGATCTCTTAGCTCTCTTTGTGCATAATTTACTAATATATGATTTAACACAGAGAAGAAAATGAGGAGTAAATGAGAAGCCACAATTAAAGTACAGATTTTAGTTAATCTGTAGCGCACACCTTTCGTATTTAACCTTTAAAAGACGCGACATAAAGTCGCTGCTACAAGTTAATGTATCAATCGTAGCAAGGAG